>NZ_JBLVQN010000039.1:0-58569 GCF_058323225.1 Neobacillus sp. PVCKKU3 | reverse complement strand
GTCAATTTCTCTATCGCTCAGAAGCGACTTTATAAATATACCACCCGTCCATGTTAAAGTCAACATGTTTTAATCACTTTTTTACTATATAAATATAATAAATTCAAAAGTACTGTTAAATACAGCAAACGGAGCACCTATTACAGTGCTCCGTTTATGTTATTCTTCATCAGAATTGATATTCACATCTGAGTTTTCACCTGATGCGTCTTCTTCTGTTTCCTCTGTATTTTCATTTTCCTGGACTTCTTCTTTTTCTACTTTAGCTACGGTTGCTACATATTCATTCTTTTCATCGCCAAGGCTGATTAGTTTTACCCCCTGTGTATTCCGGCCCATTTTAGAAATGCCGGCTACATCAATACGAATCAAGACCCCGCCTGTTGTAATCAACATCAGGTCCTCTTCGCCGGTTACCGCTCTCATCGAGACAAGCTCACCGTTCTTATCTGTAATATGACAGGTCTTAATACCTTTCCCGCCGCGGCCTTGAATACGGTACTCTGCAGCAGCAGTCCGCTTTCCGTAGCCATTTTTCGTTACGATTAGCACTTCATTATCTTCCTCAAGCACTTCCATGCCGACAACCTCATCATCACTGTCCAAGGTAATGCCTTTTACCCCTGTAGCGGTGCGGCCCATCGAACGGACATCTGTTTCCGGGAAGCGGATCAGCATACCTTTTTTCGTACCGATAATAATATGCTTGCTCCCGTCTGTCATACGGGCGGAAATAAGCTCATCGCCCTCACGTAGACTTATGGCGATTAGTCCGTTATTCCGGATATGGGCAAAGGATGACAGCGGTGACCGCTTGGAGACACCTTCTTTTGTGGTAAAGAACAGGAACCAATCGTCCACGAATTCTTCAACTGGGATAATTGCATTTACCCATTCACCTTTTTCGATACCCAGCAGATTGATAATCGGAATGCCTTTCGCCGTGCGGCCGTACTCCGGAATTTCGTAACCCTTGGAACGATAAACCTTCCCCTTATTAGTAAAGAAGAGAATCGTATCATGGGTTGAAGTTGTGATCAAATGCTCGACAAAATCATCTTCATTGGTGCCCATACCTTGGATTCCGCGGCCGCCGCGTTTTTGTGCGCGGTACGTGGAGACAGGGAGACGCTTGATATAACCGTTATGGGTTAATGAGATGACGATGTTTTCGCGTGGAATCAAATCCTCATCCTCAATGTTTTCAATTCCGCCTGCTGCAATCTCAGTGCGGCGTTTATCATTGAAACGTTCTTTTATTTCAAGAAGTTCTTCGCGGATAATTTCAAGGACTTTTTCCTCGTCCGCTAAAATGGCTTTTAACTCTGCAATGAGTTTTACAAGCTCTTGATATTCATCTTCAATCTTTTCTCTTTCCAAGCCTGTTAAACGCTGCAAGCGCATATCAAGGATGGCCTGGGCTTGTTTTTCTGAAAGATTAAATTGGGTCATTAACCCTTCACGGGCGATATCTGTCGTTTGCGAGTTGCGGATTAACGTAATGATAGCGTCAATATGGTCAAGTGCGATCCGCAGACCTTCTAAAATATGTGCCCTTGCTTCGGCCTTACGCAATTCAAATGCAGTACGGCGGCGAATGACTACCTTTTGATGCTCTAAATAATAGACTAAACATTGCTTTAGGCTTAGCACCTTTGGCTGCCCATTCACAAGTGCTAGGGTGTTAATTCCAAAGCTAGTTTGCAGGGCAGTCTGTTTGTATAAATTATTCAGCAGCACATTGGCGTTGGCATCCTTACGAACTTCAATGACAATCCGCATTCCGCGGCGGTCTGATTCATCGCGCAAGTCAGTGATGCCATCAATCTTTTTATCACGGACCAACTCTGCTATTTTTTCTATTAGTTTTGCCTTATTTACCTGGTAGGGAAGCTCATTAACAATAATGACCTCTTTACCATTAGACTTCTGCTCAATTTCCACTTTAGCCCTTATTGTAATGGAGCCCCGTCCGGTTTCATAAGCCTTGCGGATGCCGCTTCGGCCTAAGATGATCCCTCCAGTAGGGAAATCAGGCCCCGGGATGATCTCCATCAGCTCCTGAGTGGTAATGTCAGGGTCATGGCTGACAGCCAAGACCGCATCGATCGTCTCGCCAAGCTGATGAGGCGGGATGTTGGTTGCCATCCCAACGGCAATTCCGGTTGTGCCGTTCACTAATAGGTTAGGGAACCGCGCTGGCAAGACAACCGGTTCTCTTTCCTCACCATCATAGTTATCTTGATAATCAATCGTGTCTTTGTTAATATCTCTTAATAATTCCATTGAGATTTTCGACATTCTTGATTCAGTGTAACGCATCGCCGCAGCTGCATCACCGTCAACCGACCCGAAGTTCCCGTGGCCATCGACAAGCATATAGCGATAGTTGAAATCCTGCGCCATCCGGACCATTGTCTCATAAACGGCGGAGTCACCATGCGGGTGATACTTACCAATAACATCTCCGACAATACGGGCTGACTTTTTATATGGTTTGTCCGCATGAATTCCTAGATCGTGCATAGCATAAAGAATACGGCGGTGAACCGGCTTCAGGCCATCACGAACATCCGGAAGGGCACGTGAAACGATAACACTCATTGCATAGTCAAGAAACGAAGATTTCATTTCTTGGCTAATATTAATTTCTTTTACTTGAGAATTTGGTGTTTCAGCCATAATTGGTACCTCCTATTAGGGTGTCACCTAAAATAAAAAAGGAGGATAGTGGACACCTCTACCCTTTTTCCCTTTTTTTAGCTAATAGGAAATTATAAATTTCCACAAATTATAATTTCCTAACGCATAAATTCAACTACACCTCTATCTTCGTCCTATCGGACCCGCCAATCGGCGAGTTTTCATTTATGTTATATATCTAAGTTTTTCACGTATTGAGCGTTTTCTTCGATAAAGTTCCGGCGTGGTTCGACCTTTTCACCCATCAGCATATCGAAGGTGTCATCCGCTTCGATTGCATCTTCTAGACTTACCTGAAGCATCGTTCTCGTACCAGGATCCATGGTTGTTTCCCATAACTGTTCAGGATTCATTTCTCCCAAACCTTTATAGCGCTGAATATTAGGCTTAGGCTGGCTTGGCAGCTCAGCAAAAATCCTGTCAAGTTCCTTGTCGTTATAGGCATATTCTATCCGTTTCCCCTGCTGCACTTTATAAAGCGGCGGCTGGGCGATATACACATAACCCGCTTCGATAATTTTCCTCATATAGCGGTAAAAGAAGGTCAGCAGCAGCGTACGAATATGGGCACCATCGACGTCCGCATCTGTCATGATGATGACTTTATGATAGCGGGCTTTTCCAATATCAAAATCTTCACCAATCCCAGTGCCAATGGCTGTAATCATTGCCCGGACTTCATTATTGGAAAGAATCCGATCAAGACGAGCCTTTTCAACGTTCAGAATCTTACCGCGAAGCGGCAGGATTGCTTGGAAATGACGGTCGCGTCCTTGTTTCGCCGAACCACCCGCTGAGTCACCCTCAACGATATACAATTCGCTTTCTGATGGGTCTTTTGAGGAACAGTCTGCCAATTTCCCGGGTAAACTAGATACTTCTAGTGCACTCTTGCGGCGGGTCAATTCCCTTGCCTTTTTGGCAGCGAGCCTTGCTCTTGCCGCCATTAGACCTTTATCGACAATCTTTTTAGCAACCATCGGATTTTCTAACAAGAACTTTTCAAAATGCTGAGCAAAAACGGTATCTGTTATCGCCCTGACTTCAGAATTTCCGAGTTTCGTTTTCGTTTGTCCCTCAAATTGCGGGTCCGGATGCTTAATCGAAACAATCGCTGTCAGGCCTTCGCGAACATCCTCACCGGAAAGGTTCGCATCGCTTTCTTTAATCAGATTGTTTTTCCTGGCATAATCGTTAATAACCCTCGTTAAAGCCGTTTTAAAACCAGATTCATGGGTTCCGCCTTCGTACGTATGAATATTATTGGCGAATGAGTAGATGTTATCTGTATAGCCTTCATTGTATTGCAGGGCAACCTCAACGCTTATTCCATCCTTTTCGCCCTCCATATAGATAGGCTCTTCAAGAATGACCTCTTTTGTCCGGTTTAAATGCTCCACATAGGATTTAATTCCGCCCTCATAATGATACTCATTGCGTTTATTTTCGACACGCTTATCTTCTATGGTGATTTTGATTCCTCGGTTAAGGAATGCAAGTTCACGAAGGCGTGTTGCCAGAATGTCAAATTCATACTCAAGTGTTTCTGTGAAAATTTCTCCGTCCGGCCTAAAATGGGTGATGGTTCCGGTTTTGTCGGTTGTTCCGACCACCTTTAGTTCAGAAGCGACATTGCCGCGTTCAAATTTTATTTCGTGAATTTTGCCGTCGCGATGTACATAGACTTCAAGCTCAGTAGATAGGGCATTAACAACCGATGCACCAACACCGTGCAGTCCGCCTGAAACCTTATAACCTCCGCCGCCAAACTTTCCTCCGGCATGGAGAACTGTCATAATGACCTCAACGGCAGGTCTGCCCATTTTTTCTTGGATGTCGACTGGAATACCGCGCCCGTTATCCGTTACCGTAATGCTGTTATCTTCTTCAATCGTGACATTGATTTCGTCACAGTAACCTGCAAGTGCCTCGTCAATACTATTATCAACGATTTCCCAAACAAGATGGTGAAGCCCTTTGCCGCTTGTTGAACCGATGTACATACCCGGTCTTTTCCTTACAGCCTCCAGTCCCTCCAACACTTGTATCTGATTGGCATCATATGCCTGCTCCTGAACTGCTTTTTGATCCATTGTCACTTGATTCACCTGCACTTTCTGCCAAATAAATCCTTATTTTTTTGAAAAATTATTATGCTATTAAAATTCTTGTAAATGCATTTGGCTGGAACGTCTTTTTAACGTTCCGGAGGCTATCGGGGACAAATACACTTTGTCAAATGTAATCACAACTGATTTAAAAGGATTTTTTGAGAGGTTGATGACCTTATCCTGATGCCGCTGCAGGAATTCCCCAGCCAACTCAGAATTTTTCACACTATCTTTGTCCAATATGGAGATAATATCCTTTGCCCTAATATTGAGATCTTCCCCGATATGAATATACATGTTCCACCTCAATCTACTTTCTGAATAATACCGGACGAAACCTGGAAGGTTGAGGCTTCCTTTAATGTCTGGTGGTCTATGCCATCAACACTGGTTGTGGTAACAAAGGTTTGAACTTTACCCTGAATGGTATTTAATAAATGCGATTGCCGATAATCATCCAATTCCGACAACACATCATCCAATAGTAAAATAGGGTACTCACCAATTTCCGCCTGAATTAATTCAATTTCAGCGAGCTTTACCGACAGTGCAGTCGTCCGCTGCTGTCCTTGTGATCCGAACGTTTGCACATCTCTTCCGTTTACGAAAAACAATAAATCGTCCCGATGTGGGCCAAATAAGGTAGTACCTCGTTCGATTTCTTTTGTCTTCACCTTTCCGAACTTTTCTTCAAAGCATGTTACCATTTTCGACAACTCTTGTTCTTCTAATACCTCTACGGAAGGTTTATAGTTGATTTCAAGTGTTTCCAGGCCCCTTGATATCCCTTTATGAATCGGACCGGCCCATTTTGCAAGCAAGTGAAGGAATTCAAATCTCTTCGCAATAATCTTTACAGCAACTTGAATAAACTGCTCTGTTAAGATCTCGAGCATTGTTTGGTCCGTTTGTTTTTTTATCTGAAGCATTTTCAGATAATGATTTCGCTGTTGAAGTATTTTTTGATATTGGCTCATATCATGTAAGTAAATAGGGGATATCTGGCCAATTTCCATATCAATAAATCGCCTGCGCACCTGCGGACTTCCTTTTACCAAATTAAGATCCTCAGGAGCAAACATGACAACATTCATATTCCCGACATACTGGCTTAATTTCTGCTGCTCAATATGATTAAGTCGTGCTTTTTTTCCCTTTTTTGAAATAACTAATTGTAAAGGCAATGAGCTGTACTGTTTTTGAACCCTACCCTCTATTTTAGCATACTCCTCGTCCCAGCGAATAAGTTCTTTATCATTAGAGGTCCGGTGGGACTTAGCCATGGCCAAAACATAAATGGATTCCATCACATTAGTTTTACCTTGGGCATTTTCACCCAATATGACATTAACTTTATTTTCAAATTGAATAAATAACTCTTCATAATTGCGATAGTTTTTTAACGATAATGCTTCAATATACATTGACTTCTCGTCCTTTACCTATTCGGTAATCACAAATTCTCCAATACCGGGAATTTGGACCTTGTCACCGGCGCGAAGTTTCCTTCCTCTTCTTTGATCCTGTTCGCCATTTATAAACACTTCATGCTCACTTAAAAACCACTTGGCCATTCCACCAGTAGAAATAACATCGGCAATCTGCAAAAACTGTCCCAATGTTATAAATTCTGCTTCGAGCTTTATTTTTTCAGGCATCCTCATCACCTAATTCTTAAAAAGTCTCAATACTTTATTTTACTAAAAAAACGGAACAGTTACAAAGGAAACCAAAAATAAACTTATGTTTGTCAAAAAGAAGACCGCCAGTGGAAGAAAGGCGGCCTATGAATAATAGCTTTATATATGTTTAGTACGTTCTTACCGGCAAGATAAGCTGTAAAATCGTTTCATCATGAAGAGGGCGGATCAGGAATGGACGCATCGCCCCAGTGAAGCTCACTCTAATGTCCGTTCCTTCAAGAGCCTTCAATGCATCCATCATGTATTTAGCACTGAAAGAAATTTTTAAATCTTCTCCCTCAATCGATTCACTTTGGATTTCTTCGACAACCTTCCCGATTTCTGGGGTATTGGAGGAGATTTCAATGATTCCTCCCTCAATGGTAGATAGCTTAACCACATTATTTCTGCCTTCGCGTGCTAAAAGGGAAGCACGATCAATAGCATGTAAAAATTCCTTTGTGTTGACAGTGACATCTGTTTTGCTTTCATTCGGAATCAATCTTGATGTATCAGGATAGTTTCCTTCCAATAATCTTGAGAAAAATAAAAGGTGCTTTGCTTTAAACAAAATTTGATTCTCGGTAATGACAATATCAATTTGCTCATTCGAGTCATCAATAATTTTGCTAAGCTCATTCAAGCTTTTTCCTGGAATGACAACGTTGTAGCTATCACTCGTTTCCATCTCTACTTTAGCTTTGCGGAGTGCAAGGCGATGGCTATCTGTTGCAATACAGGTTAATTCGCCATTCTCAATTCGCCAGTTTACACCTGTCAAGATTGGCCGTGTTTCAGATGTGGACACCGCAAAATGAGTTTGTCTGATCATTGCCTTCAATAGGTCAGTCGCAATATGGAATTTATTATTTTCTTCAATCTGTGGCAGGTGTGGATATTCCTCTGCATCCAAACCAATCAGGTTAAATTCTGATTTACCGGAACGAATAACGGTTTGCAGGTGGTTTAATACCTCAATTTCGACAGAATCTGTTGGCAGCTTTTTCACAATTTCGCTAAAAAACTTCGCCTGTAAAACAATGGAGCCTGTTTGTTTAATTTCGACAATCTCATCGCCGGCGTCTTCTTTAGGGATAAAGGATTCAATGGAAATATCAGAATCACTTCCAGTTAAGGTTACTCCCTCGTCCGTTGTGGTGATTTTAATCCCCGTTAAGATTGGAATGGTTGTTCTCGATGTGACAGCCTTCATTACATCCTGGACACTTTGAACTAAGCGGTCGCGTTGGATTATAAATTTCATGTTTAAATCCTCCGTTTTAGGAATATTTTTTAATGCAATTACATATAATATTTTTTTAAAAAAATTAGTAAAAGTACTAGTAGGGCTTGTTAACATGTGGATAACTAACTTTTTCAAAGGAAAGACAGCCTATCCACATGTGGACAGACTGTGTATACATTCTTCGAAGTTATTCACAATAGGTCTAAATTTTCAACAGGTCATTTAGTTCTTTAATTTGCCGTTGCAGTTGAGAATCAGTTAGCAGCAGCTTTGAGATTTTTTCATGAGCATGAATAACGGTGGTGTGGTCACGGCCGCCGAATTCTTCTCCTATTTTTGGCAAAGAATAATCGGTTAATTCACGAGATAAGTACATGGCAATCTGCCTAGGGAAGGCAATTGACTTTGTCCGCTTTTTCGCCTTAAAGTCTTCAAGCTTAATGCTAAAATGTTCGCCAACAATCTTTTGAATATCATGAATGGTAATTACCTTTGGCTTAGAGGAAGGAATAATATCCTTCAATGCCTCCGCTGCCAGATCAGCATTGATATCCTTATTGATTAACGAAGAATAAGCGACAACTCGGATCAGTGCCCCCTCAAGCTCACGAATGTTGGAATCAATTTGATTCGCAATATACAGCATCACTTCATTAGGAATATCGAGGCCCTCTGCCTTCGCTTTCTTTCGCAAAATGGCAATTCTCGTTTCCAAATCTGGAGGGGTGATATCTGTGATTAAGCCCCACTCAAAGCGTGAACGCAAGCGGTCCTCCAAGGTTGGAATTTCTCTTGGCGGCCGGTCACTGGAAATGACGATTTGCTTACTTTCTTCATGAAGGCTGTTAAAGGTATGGAAAAATTCCTCCTGGGTTGATTCTTTTCCAGCCAAAAACTGAATATCATCTATTAGGAGGACATCCACGTTTCGATATTTATTGCGGAAATTCTCAGCCTTGTTGTCACGAATCGAGTTAATAAATTCATTTGTAAATTTTTCTGATGATAAATAAACTACTTTAGCTGAAGGATTATGGTCTAAAACATAATGGCCGATCGCATGCATTAAGTGCGTTTTTCCTAATCCGACGCCTCCGTAAATAAATAAGGGATTGTATGCTTTGGCCGGGGCTTCCGCAACGGCAAGCGAAGCAGCATGGGCAAAGCGGTTTCCGGATCCAATTACAAAAGTATCAAATGTATATTTTGAATTTAAAATATTGGAAGGAAAATCGTTATGATCATCATCCTTTTTCGCCTTTTTTGGCGGTGTCGGGATTTCAAGCTCCTCTTCCCTCTGATTTTGCGGAATGATAAACTTTACGGCTAATTCTTCCCCTGTAATATCGTAAAGAATTCCTGAAATCAGCTGAGAATAGCGTTCCTCCAGCCAATCGCGGGCAAACTCATTTGGCGCTGTGATGACAAGCAAATCGCCCTGAAGGGAATGAGCCTTTGTTGATTTTAGCCAAGTATCAAAGCTTGGTTTGCTGATTTTTTTCTCTATATTGGCAAGGGCCGCATGCCAAAGATCCGCAATATTTTCCACTAGTTTCCCTCCTTTTTTATAAATACTCCGATGACGTTAAACTCCTAAGAAACGTAATCTATTTGAATTATTCATCTCTCATTCGGTGCAATATTTGGTATGAAAAATTTTTTCATCCGTGAGTACAACCTATTAATTTATTAAAATATGAACAGTGCTTGTGGAAAACATATAATAAGGAAATAATGTGGAGTTTCGACAATATCCACCTCTTGTGGACAAGTTTTTACAGAACCGTTGAATAAACTATCCACATGTTATCCACAGTTTGTGGATAAAGATTAAGGGTGACAAAGTTATTCAGAGTGAAAACACAAATATAATAACAAATAAAATCAAGGTTTGCAATGGTTTTTCGAGATTTATCCACAACCTCAGCAGGCTGTGCATTAAAATTGTCCACAGGTTGATAATTTGTGAAAATCCTGTCAATATCTTGTGTGGATAGTCCGAAATTTGTCGATTTTTTATCCACAGAGGATTGAGAGAAGCCTTCAGGCTATTTTTTATCTAAACGGGCAAAATAATTCTTACCAAACCGAATCAAAGGGATCTGGGAAAAGGTAACAATATTAGGACAGTAGTTGACAATTTAAAGTTAACATCCTTATAATAAGTAAGACTGTCGTTTTAAATTTATAGGCTTATCCTCTGGGAGGTGTAATATAATGAAAAGAACGTATCAACCAAATAAGCGTAAGCACAGCAAAGTTCACGGTTTCCGCAGCCGCATGAGTTCAGCAAACGGACGTAAAGTTCTTGCTCGCCGTCGCCGTAAAGGAAGAAAAGTATTATCAGCTTAGACCACTGAAACGTCTCAGTGGTCTTTTTTTAAATCACTTTATAAATGGAAACTCGCCGATTGGCAAGTCCGATAGGACGGTTCATGAGGCGTAGTTGAATTTATACTTTCTTATTAGCTAAAAAAACGCTTTTTGATTCAGAACAACGTTGATTGGAGCGGAAGGCGCGAAGACTCCTGCGGGAGTATGGGATAGGGGAGACCCCCAGGTGCAAACCGACGAGGAGGGCTCCCTTTCAACCCTTGAACTGCTTGCGCCTGGAGCGGAAATCAACAGACCTGTTTAACAGGGCCTTTAGAATAAGGAGGACTGTTCGATTTTATGAAAAAGGAGCTCCGAATTAAAAAGAATCAGGACTTTCAAGTGGTTTTTCAAAAGGGTCGTTCTTTTGCCAACCGGCAATTTGTAGTCTATTCATTAGAAAAAGAGGGACAGAGCCATTTTCGAATTGGATTGTCTGTCAGCAAAAAGCTAGGCAATGCCGTAACAAGAAATCAAATTAAAAGATATGTCAGGCAAGCAATTTTCGAGCTGAAAGAACAATTAACGCCAGGAAATGATTATGTGATTATCGCCAGGAAGCCTGCCAGCGAAATGGACTTTTTTGAGATCAAAAGCAGTCTAACCCATGTATTAAAAGTTGGTAAGGTTTTAAGAAAAAATGATTAGGTGATAATTGTTAAGGAATTAGCCACTTTCAGCACAAACTGAGCAGACATAACCTGTAAAAAAATGATAAAATAACCTTTGAAACAGAGCATCGGGGGAAATACATAAAGAGGACAAGCAATTATCTATTATAAAGAAACAAGGAGGAAAAACTGGTTGAACAAACGAATATTATTGTTATTCGGATTGCTTTCTGTATTCCTGCTGCTGACTGGCTGCAGTGAATTCAATAAACCGATTACAGAAGAGAGCACAGGTTTTTGGAATGAATACATTGTTTATCCATTATCATGGCTGATTAAAGAAATGGCTCATTTACTTGGTGGAAACTTTGGATTATCGATTATCGTTGTTACTATTCTAATCCGCCTGGTGATCCTGCCGTTGATGATTAAACAGACAAAAAGCTCAAAAGCAATGCAGGCTTTGCAGCCGGAGATGAAAAAGCTTCGTGAGAAATACAGTTCAAAAGATGCAAAAACACAGCAAAAGCTCCAGCAGGAGACGATGGCCCTTTTCCAAAAGCATGGGGTTAACCCTATGGCGGGCTGTTTCCCACTAATTATTCAAATGCCGATTTTAATTGGGTTCTATCATGCGATTTCGAGAACAAGAGAAATTGCCCAGGATAATTTCCTTTGGTTTGACCTTGGTGAAAAGGATCCATATTATATCTTGCCGATTGTTGCAGGGATCACTACATTTATTCAGCAAAAAATCATGATGGCAGGCCAGGAGCAGAATCCGCAAATGGCGATGATGCTTTGGATGATGCCAATTATGATTGTAATTTTTGCTTTCAATTTCCCAGCAGCTCTTTCCTTGTATTGGGTTGTCGGAAATATTTTCATGATTGTGCAAACCTATTTTATTAAAGGACCGGATTTAAAGGCGCA
Source organism: Neobacillus sp. PVCKKU3 (assembly GCF_058323225.1). Taxonomy (NCBI): domain Bacteria; kingdom Bacillati; phylum Bacillota; class Bacilli; order Caryophanales; family Bacillaceae; genus Neobacillus; species Neobacillus sp. PVCKKU3. Next base: position 46,910 of record NZ_JBLVQN010000039.1, on the reverse strand, counting down.
GACATCCGGTAATGCGGGAGGAGCAAAAAAGTGAAACAGGTAACTGCTACAGGACAAACCGTCGAAGAAGCAGTAGAATCAGCTTTAGCTCAATTAAAGACTTCAAAGGACCGCACTGAAATAAACATCATTGATGAAGGTAAGAAAGGGATTTTTGGCATTTTCGGATCACGGCCGGCGGTAGTAAAGGTGACCGTAATCCATGACCCGATTGAAGAAGCTAAGAAATTTCTGATGCAAGTCGGCGAACAAATGGGTGCACCTGTAAGTATTGATGTGAAGCGCGATGGTAAGCAGGTGCTCTTTGTTATGACAGGCGAGAAAATTGCGCTGCTTATTGGGAAGCGGGGACAAACACTGAACTCTCTTCAATATTTGACGCAATTAGTGATAAACCGCCATTCGGAGCAATATTTTACCGTGATTCTGGATGCTGAGGATTATCGAAATAGACGAAATGAAACACTCATCCAGCTGGCCAACCGCCTGGCGCAAAAAGCCGTTCAAACAGGAAAAGACGTCGCTCTTGAACCAATGCCATCCTACGAGCGTAAGGTTATTCATACTGCCTTATCCGAAAATAAACGGGTCAAAACCTCTTCCGATGGAACAGAACCCCATCGCCATATTGTAATTTCACCAGTGAGAACAAGATAACATCCTGCCTAAAGGCAGGGTGTTTTTTTATTAGGAAAAGAAAAATATAAAACACCTGTTGATTGGAGCGGAAGTGGCGAGACTCCTGCGGGAGTACGGGACTGGGGAGACCCCGCAGGAGCTTTAGCGACGAGGAGGCTCCCCGTACCGCCCGCGGAAAGCGAGCCACTGGAGCGGAAATCAACAGACTTTTTTGCAGGTTTTAAAAAAAAACCTGTGAATAACTTTTTATTGAGTAAAATGTGTTTTATTGTTATTCACATGTGGATAAGTTAAAATAATACAAGGTATTATCAAGTGTGGATAATTCCAGCCAGTTAACTGCAAAGGCTGGCTTTTTTGTGGTATTCTATTATTTTGTATCGAAACCGAAACTTTATATAAATATTGTAATGCTTGCGAGGTGAAAAAAATGGAGTTTGATACAATTGCGGCCATATCGACACCGATGGGGGAGGGAGCCATTGCGATTGTCCGATTGAGCGGAAATGAAGCCGTTCCAATTTCGGATAAGCTATTTAGAAGTGTCAGCGGAAAGAAATTGGCGGAAATGTCCTCCCATACGATTCATTATGGTCATATCATTGACCCGAAAAGCGGCCAAGTGGCTGAAGAGGTTATGATCTCCTTGATGAAGGGCCCGAAAACTTTTACAAAAGAGGATGTAGTGGAAATTAACTGTCACGGTGGACTCGTGTCCGTCAATCGGGTGCTGCAGCTTGTCTTAAATAGCGGCGCAAGACTTGCCGAGCCAGGGGAATTCACGAAACGTGCTTTCCTAAATGGACGGATTGATTTATCCCAGGCGGAAGCAGTCATTGATTTAATCCGGGCAAAAACTGACCGGGCGATGAATGTCGCCTTAGGACAAATGGAAGGTCGTCTTTCCAAGCTAATTCGCCGGTTAAGACAGGAGATTCTTGAAATTCTAGCCCACATTGAAGTTAATATTGACTACCCGGAATATGATGACGTAGAAGAGATGACACATACAATGCTTTTGCCGAAGGCTCATTATGTAAGGGATGAAATAAATAAACTGTTGCAAACCTCCCAGCAGGGAAAGATTTTACGTGAAGGGTTGTCGACAGTAATTGTCGGCCGGCCTAATGTTGGAAAATCCTCATTATTGAATAGTCTTGTTCAGGAGAATAAAGCGATTGTCACAGATATTCCAGGGACAACACGGGACGTTATCGAAGAGTATGTGAATGTCCGCGGTGTGCCGCTAAGGTTATTGGATACAGCTGGTATCAGGGAAACGGAAGATATCGTTGAACGGATCGGCGTCGAGCGTTCCCGCCAAGTTTTAAAAGAGGCGGACCTTATATTGCTGGTGTTAAACTATTCCGATCAACTGACAAAAGAGGATGAAAATCTTTTTGAAGCAGTAAACGGAATGGATGTAATTGTGATTGTCAACAAAACTGACCTCACGCAACGAATTGATATGAACCGGGTTGAGGAATTGGCAAAAAACCATAGGATTGTCACGACATCTCTTTTGGAAGACCGCGGCGTTGATGAACTGGAGGAAGCAATTGCTGCTTTATTCTTTGCCGGTTCAATTGAAGCGAAGGATGCCACTTACGTTTCTAACACTCGCCATATTGCGCTGTTGAATCAAAGTCTTCGTGCCATAGAGGAGGCAATTGAAGGTGTGGAAATCGGAACACCTATTGATATAGTTCAAATTGATTTAACAAGAACATGGGAGCTGCTCGGGGAAATTATCGGCGACAGCGTCCATGAAAGTCTAATTGACCAGTTATTCTCGCAGTTCTGCTTAGGAAAGTAAGACCGCAGTGCGGCGATGCGGCCTGCCAGGGGTAAGATGAGGCTTCAGCTATCATTGTTTATAGCGGTTTGGCGGATATACGATGGAATTCCGCGGATATTTAGCAGTATTTGGCGGATATAAAAACGTCGATTAATATGGATACACAATATAGAGTAATTTTTCCGTTTGAAAAACGGAAAAGGAGGAAAACCATGCAATACGAAGCAGGAAATTACGACGTCATTGTCGTTGGGGCCGGTCACGCCGGCTGTGAGGCGGGCCTTGCGGCGGCAAGACTGGGTGCGAAAACCTTAATGATTACCATCAATCTGGATATGGTGGCATTCATGCCATGTAACCCTTCAGTCGGAGGGCCGGCAAAAGGTATAGTGGTCCGGGAAATTGATGCACTTGGCGGGGAAATGGCCAAAAATATCGATAAAACCCTTATTCAAATCAGAATGCTGAACACAGGTAAAGGTCCAGCCGTCCGTGCACTCAGGGCCCAGGCCGATAAATTTGCCTACCAGCATGAAATGAAAAAGACCTTGGAAGAGGAAACCAACTTAACGTTAATTCAAGGTATGGTTGAGCAATTGATTGTCGAAGACGGAATTTGCACAGGTGTAGTTACCAAAACGGGTGCAGTATACCGTTCGAAAACCGTTGTTATTACAACAGGGACATTCCTTCGCGGTGAGATCATCATTGGCGAATTAAAATATTCCAGCGGCCCGAACAACCAGCAGCCATCCATCAAGCTGTCAGAGCATTTAGAACAGCTTGGCTTTGAGCTGGTCCGCTTTAAAACAGGAACACCACCAAGGGTAAACAGCAACACCATTGATTACAGCAAAACAGAGATTCAGCCTGGCGATGAAGAGCCGAGGGCATTCTCTTATGAAACAACAAAATACATTACCGATCAGCTTCCATGCTGGTTAACCTATACAAATGATCAAACACATTCCATCATTGACCAAAACCTTCATCGTTCACCGATGTTCTCAGGGATGATCAAAGGTACAGGTCCGCGTTATTGCCCATCCATTGAGGACAAAGTGGTTCGCTTTAACGACAAGCCGCGCCATCAAATTTTCCTGGAGCCGGAAGGAAGAAATACAAAGGAAGTGTATGTCCAGGGATTATCGACAAGTCTTCCTGAAGATGTACAGCAGCAAATCATTAAAACCGTCCCAGGACTTGAAAACGCTCAAATGATGCGGGCTGGTTACGCAATTGAGTACGATGCCATCGTTCCAACACAGCTGTGGCCGACTTTAGAGACAAAAGTGGTTAAAAATCTTTATACTGCCGGGCAAATTAATGGAACATCAGGCTATGAGGAAGCAGCAGGACAAGGTTTAATGGCGGGAATTAATGCTGGATTAAATGCACTTGGCCGCGAAGAGCTTGTACTAAGCAGATCCGAAGCATATATTGGTGTACTGATTGATGACTTAATTACAAAGGGTACCAATGAACCATACCGCCTGTTAACATCACGGGCAGAATATCGCCTCTTACTTCGTCATGATAATGCCGATTTGCGATTAACCGAAATAGGGCACAAAATTGGCATGATTCGCGATGAACGGTATCAAGCATTTTTAGCTAAAAAGGCAGCTGTTGAAGCGGAAAAGGAAAGATTGCGTTCTGTTATTTTAAAACCTTCTGCGGAAGTCCAAGAATTAATCAGAAACACAGGCGGCAGCGAATTAAAAGATGGAATCAGAGCCTCCGATTTATTGAAAAGACCGGAAATGACGTATGAACTGCTTGAGACATTGACGAAGTCAGAAGTTCCTGTAGATGATGAAGTCAAGGAACAGGTGGAAATCCAAATTAAGTACGAAGGCTATATTGAAAAGTCATTGCAGCAGGTTGAGCGGTTAAAGAAAATGGAAGATAAGAAGATACCAGAAAATATCGACTACGATGCCATTAGTGGGGTAGCAACAGAAGCAAAGCAAAAGCTGAAGAAAATCAGGCCGTTAACACTTGCTCAGGCTTCCAGAATTTCCGGGGTAAATCCGGCGGATATTTCTATTTTGCTTGTTTATTTGGAACAAGGACGGATTGCCAGAATCGCCAATGAATAATGGAGTGAGGAAGGAACTTTTATGAATATCGAACAATTCGAAACAAGTTTAAAGGAAAAAGGAATTGCTCTAAACAGCACCCAGCTTGGCCAGTTTGAAAAGTATTATGAGACGCTGGTTGAGTGGAATGAAAAAATGAACTTAACAGCAATAACGGAGAAAAGCGAAGTCTATTTAAAGCATTTTTATGATTCCATTTCAGCAGCGTTTTATTTCGACTTTACCAAACCATTTCTCCTTTGTGATGTTGGGGCAGGCGCTGGATTTCCGAGCATTCCGTTAAAAATTGCCTTTCCTCATATTGATGTAACGATTGTTGACTCGCTAAATAAGCGGATCACATTTTTAAATCACCTGGCAGCTACATTAAATTTAGAAAAGGTTCAATTCGTCCATGACCGTGCGGAAACGTTTGGTGTCAATCCAAACTATCGGGAAAGCTTTGATGTGGTGACAGCGAGGGCGGTTGCCAGAATGTCTGTGTTAAGTGAGCTTTGCCTTCCGCTTGTCAAAGTCGGCGGCCACTTCCTGGCATTAAAAGCAGTCAATGCGGAGGAAGAATTAAAAACGGGCCAAAAGGCAATTGCAGCACTTGGCGGCAAACTCCTCAACTCTCATACCTTTAACCTGCCGATTGAGGAATTCGACAGAACAATCATCATCATAAAAAAAGAAAAACAAACGCCAAAAAAATACCCGCGTAAGCCGGGTGTTCCTGGAAAAACCCCAATTGAATAGATGAATTTGAAAGTTCATATGGGATTGGATATTTCTTAGGGCTGACAATTTTGCGATAAAAATGATATCCTAGGCAGGAAGAATATATCGACATAGAGAATAAAGTAAAAGGGAGTTTTTCGTAAAGGTGGTGTCGGGGATGAAAAGTTCATTTACACGCTTTTTTGGCTTTGCTGATAAGGGAGAACAAACTGTTGAGCTTGAAGAAGAGCTGAATATAGAGAGAAACGAAGAAATTAAGAAAATACCGATAGACCAAATTGTTCCTAACCGATTTCAGCCGCGAACAGTTTTTGATGAAGAGAAAATTGAGGAATTATCCAGAACCATTCATACACATGGTATTATACAGCCGATTGTTGTAAGAGAGTTTGCTTCAGGCCAATATGAAATTATCGCGGGGGAACGCCGCTGGCGGGCGATGAAGAAATTAGGTTGGGATGAAGCACCGGCTATTGTAAAAAATTTTAACGATTCGCAAACCGCTTCCGTTGCTCTTATTGAAAACCTTCAACGGGAAGAGCTATCGCCGATCGAAGAGGCAATTGCTTATAGCAAGCTGCTTGAGCTTCACAACCTCACACAGGAGGCTTTGGCTCAACGCCTTGGCAAGGGGCAGTCAACCGTTGCCAACAAGCTGCGTCTTCTTAAATTATCTCAGCCTATTCAGGATGCATTATTAAATAAGACGATTACCGAGCGCCATGCCCGCGCCCTTATTCCGCTTAAGGATCCAGAAAAGCAAGTGGCTCTGCTTACAGAAATTATCGAGAGAAACTTGAACGTTAAACAGACGGAAGACCGGGTATTCAAACTGCTAGAGGAAAAAAATGAAAAGCCGAAAGCGAAGCGGAAGGCATTCAGCAAAGATATGCGAATTGCTGTCAATACCATCCGCCAATCGTTATCAATGGTTTCTGACAGCGGAATTAACCTGAATTCTGAAGAAGAGGAATTTGAGGATTTCTATCAATTTACAATTCGCATTCCCAAGAAGAAATAATATAAACTAAAATGGTAAGAACCAGACAATTTTTTGTTTGGTTCTTTTTGTTTTTACAATAATCTCCATTAGCTCCTAGAAATATCCCATTAAGGAAAAAATATGTATTTATCTTGGGTGTATTATTTTTTGAAAAAAAACAAAATCTGCCGAAATTCATGATAAAATAAAGGAATGGACTTTCCATATCATTTGGTGGATAATGTCAAAATAAGGGTATTTTAATAGAATATGAGATTGAAATTTTGGAAGAATTAAAGGGTAGGTGACATCGTGGGTAAAATCCTTGCAATCGCGAATCAGAAAGGCGGAGTCGGTAAAACGACTACTTCTGTCAACCTGGGCGCCTGCTTAGCACATATAGGAAAACGGGTCTTATTAGTAGATATTGACCCTCAAGGAAATGCAACTAGCGGAATCGGTATTGAAAAAGCAGAAGTCGACCAGTGTATATACGATGTTTTAGTAGATGATGTGGAAGCGAAGGAAGTCATTAAGCCGACAGCCGTGGAAAATTTATACGCTATCCCGGCCACGATCCAGCTGGCAGGGGCTGAAATTGAGTTGGTGCCGACCATTTCCAGAGAGGTTCGTTTAAAACGAGCTTTGGAAGAGGTGAAAGATCAATTTGATTATGTAATCATCGATTGTCCGCCATCATTAGGTTTATTGACGATTAATGCTTTAACAGCATCTGATGCCGTGCTAATCCCTGTACAGTGTGAATATTATGCCTTGGAGGGATTAAGTCAATTATTGAACACGGTAAGACTGGTGCAAAAGCACTTGAATCAAGATCTAAAAATCGAAGGAGTATTATTAACAATGCTAGATGCAAGAACTAATCTTGGCATCCAGGTCATTGAGGAAGTGAAGAAGTACTTCCAGGATAAAGTGTATAAAACCATTATTCCAAGAAACGTTCGTCTAAGTGAGGCTCCAAGCCATGGGGAACCAATCATTAATTATGATGCCAGGTCCCGGGGCGCTGAAGTATATTTAGATTTAGCAAAGGAAGTGGTCTCGCATGGCTAAGGGCTTAGGAAAGGGCCTGAATGCATTTTTTACAATGGAAGCTGGCAAAGAGGAGACAATCCAAGAAATTAAACTAAAGGATTTACGTCCAAACCCCTACCAGCCTCGCAAGCATTTCCAACCAGAAGCCATTGAAGAATTGAAAGCTTCCATCTTAGAACATGGAATCCTGCAGCCGATTATTGTAAGAAAAAGTATAAAGGGCTTTGAAATTGTCGTAGGGGAACGCAGGTTTAGGGCTGCAAAAGAAGCAAAGCTTGAAACCGTCCCAGCTGTAGTGCGAGAGCTTTCTGAGCAGCAAATGATGGAATTAGCCGTCCTTGAAAACCTTCAGCGGGAGGATTTAAATCCAATTGAAGAAGGACAAGCCTACAACAACCTGATGGACAAGCTGAAATTGACCCAGGAAGAAGTAGCCAAACGTCTTGGAAAAAGCCGGCCGCATGTAGCTAACCATATCCGTCTATTGTCCCTGCCAGCAAACATTCAAGCGTTGATTTCTGAAGGGAAAATAACGATGGGACATGGCCGTGCCTTGCTTGGTCTTCGCCAAAAGGCAAAGCTTTCAGCAGTAGTCGATAAGGTGGTTAAGGAATCATTAAACGTAAGGCAGCTTGAAAAACTGATTCAGCAGCTAAATGAAAATGTTCCACGTGAAACAAAAAATCCGGATAAGAAAAAGGATGTCTTTATCAAAGAACGGGAACATTCATTAAGGGAACGGTTTGGAACATCAGTGCACATTAAACAAAACAAGAATAAAGGGAAAATTGAAATTGAATTTTTCTCCCAGGAGGATTTGGAACGAATTCTATCGCTTTTGGGACCGGATGATACAGATTAAGCCATCTTCGGGATGGTTTATTTTTTTAGAGATCCCTTTTCATAATAGAGAAAAAAGGTGAGGACAGCATGTTTTTGTTAGGCACACTAGTAAATGGATTGTTAATTGTTGTTGGTACCCTTCTGGGTAAGTTGTTAAACCGCATTCCGGAAAGCATGAAAACAACCGTCATGTATGCAATTGGCTTATCTGTCATGGTTCTAGGCTTACAGATGGGTTTAAAAAGTGAAAATTTCCTAATTGTGATTATCAGTCTTGTTGTAGGGGCGGTGTTTGGCGAGCTTCTAAAGCTTGAAGAAAAATTAAATGACCTTGGCGGCTGGCTGGAAAATAAGGTTGGTTCAAACGGAAAGGGTAGTATTGCTGAAGGCTTTGTCACAGCTACGTTAATTTTTGTAATTGGCGCCATGGCCATTATCGGGGCACTTGACAGCGGGATCCGCGGCGACCATGATGTTCTTTATACAAAGGCCTTAATCGACGGTTTTACCGCCTTAATTTTAACTACGACATTGGGAATAGGCGTTATTTTTTCTGCTATTCCAGTCGTGTTGTATCAAGGGTTGATTGCGCTATTCGCCACTCAAATCGACCGGTTTGTCCCGAAGGTCTTGATGGACCAGTTTATTGTTGAAATGACTGCAGTTGGCGGTATCATGATTTTTGCTATCGGATTAAATCTTACAGGCATAACCAAAATCAAAGTCGCCAACCTCCTCCCTGCCATACTGGTGACCGGAGCGATTGTGACGATTTTATATAACTACCATCAATATTTATAAAGAAAACTCGCCGATTGGCGAGCCTTTAAGGGCGAAGACAGAGGCGTAGTTGCACTTATGCGTTAAGAAAGTATAAAGCTTTCGACAGAAAGTTTATACTTTCTTATTAGCTAAAAATAAAAAGAGCAATGGAAAATGATCCGTTGCTCTTAATTTGTTTTCTCTTCCTCTATCCATTCCAGGTTCGTCCAGCTTTGTTTATTGTACAGCAGGCCAGCCTGGTAAATTCCATTTGCAATGGTTTTTGCCATTTTCATAACTAAATTTAGACGGGTATTTTGCAATACATAAAACTCCATAAACCCGCTGACATTCACAATTCCGGTTATATGAAGCTCGCCAACCGGCGGCAGTTCCTTATTCACCCCTGCCCCTGGTTTAACAGGACCTTGACCCACCTGAATAGCACCAACATTTTTATTGCGGCCAAGGCAGGCATCTATACCGATAATATAGGGGTCTGAATACAAGGTTTTTATTTCCTCCAGTCTATCTGCTAAATTAACAGCATGAACTGGCTCATCTAAAGTTCCATACACATAAAAGGATTCAAGCTTCTTCTCCTCCAATAACGTCCCAACAAGTGGCCCTAATGAATCTCCTGTTGAGCGGTCAGTACCAATGCAAACAAAAACAATGGGACGGCTTGTTACTGACGGAATATGTTGAAGCAGTTCATCAGCTAAACTTTCATCGGCATGCAGGTCATCATGCATGAACTGCGTCTTAGCCTTCCTATCAAACATGAAAGCTTTCAGATTCATTAAGTCCACTCCCTAAATCTTTTCGCTCATCTGCCTTAACAGTATACGGAAAATTTAGAGAAACTATACATATTCAAACAGAAAAAGAAAAATTCAGATGGCTATTAACTCTTTTGAAAAATTGTTAAAATAGTAATGGCAGTTGTTAGCTTAAAGGAAGGTGTCTTAATGAGTATTACAGAAAAAGGATTAAAAAAAATTATTGCCAAATTGCAAAATGAAGATACATGGCTGACCTTTGGCGAAGGCATTCTTAAAATCATTGCTATTATTATTGTGGCACAATTATTAATTCGGTTTGGGAAAGTAATGATTCATAATATCTTTAAAATTAGAAACATCTCCCCGCTAAGAACAAATGTCCGGCGCGAAGAAACATTGTCCAAGCTTCTGGATAATATTCTATCTTATGTGGTTTATTTTATTGCTTTCTTAACAATTCTTTCGGTTATGAACATTGATGTCAAGGCTCTGCTTGCAGGTGCAGGAATTGTTGGTTTAGCGGTAGGGTTTGGTGCGCAAAGTTTGGTGAAAGATGTTATTACCGGCTTCTTTATTATTTTTGAAGATCAGTTTTCGGTAGGAGATCATGTGAGGATTGGCCAGTTTGAAGGAAATGTCGAAACAATTGGATTAAGGACAACAAAAATTAAAAGTTGGACAGGCGAAGTTCATATTATCCCTAATGGAAGCATTTTAGAAGTAACGAACTTCTCGATAAATAATAGTGTCGCTGTTGTAGATATTGCCATTCCTTATAAAGAGGATATAGAAAAGGCACAGCGGGTCATTGAAGGTCTCTTGGAAACAATGCCGGAAAGGTATGGTGAATTAGTGAAGCGCCCCGAACTTCTTGGCGTACAAAATCTTGGCCCAACAGAAGTCACCTTACGGATTGTTGCTGAAACACAACCGATGCAACACGCGGCACTTGCAAGGAACATGCGGAAAGATATTAAGCTGGAATTAGACCAGAATGGAATTGATATTTCCTATCCACGTGTTGTGATGCTATCAAAGGATCCAGTAACTGGAGTTTAAAGGATGGTGATAGAAATGGAAGAAAAGGAATATGGGATTAATGATATTGTTGAGATGAAGAAGCAGCACCCATGCGGAACCAATCGCTGGAAAATCATTCGGATGGGAATGGATATCCGGATTAAGTGCGAAGGCTGCGGGCATAGTGTTCTCATCCCAAGAAGGGAATTTTCCCGGAAAATGAAGAAGATTCTTGTGAAGCATGAAGGATAATATTTCATGCTTCTTTTTTTTATTAACGTGTATTATCCTTAATATTAAAGTTGAAATAGTAGATTCACAGTTTGGGGGTGGAGAGATTGGCTCAAACAGTTGTCAAGGCTGCGTGTCCATTGAACTGCTGGGATAGCTGCGGTTTAAAGGTTACTTTGGAAAATGACCGAGTGGTAAAGGTGGAAGGAGATCCTGACCATCCGATCACTAAGGGGAAGATTTGCGGCCGAGGCCGGATGCTTGAAACAAGAACGAATTCACCAGAAAGGCTCTTGCACCCTTTAAAAAAGATAAATGGAAAATTTGAGCAGATTTCCTGGGGGCAGGCTCTGGATGAAATAGCAGCCAAATTGCAAGATATAAAGGAACGTTTTGGAACAACGGCTGTGCTTCACAGCCATGACTACGCTAATAACGGCATTTTGAAAAATCTCGACCAGCGCTTTTTTAATTGTTATGGCGGCGTTACCGAACTTTATGGTTCCTTGTGCTGGGGCTCTGGAATCGAAGCGCAGAAATGGGACTTCGGCAATGCCTGGAGCCATGAACCCAATGATATTATTAACAGTAAAAATATCATTATTTGGGGGAGAAATGCTGCCCGGACTAATATGCATTTTTACGAAAAGCTTTTGGAAGTGAAAAAGCAGGGCACCAAGCTATATGTGATTGACCCGCTCTTTAACGCAACAGCAAAAATTGCTGATAAACATATAACGATAAAACCGGGGATGGACGGTATATTAGCCGCTGGAATTATCAAGGAAATGCTTCGTTTAGGGCTGGAAGACCGAAGTTTTATCGAGGACTTTACGTTTGGTTTTGCTGATTTAATGAAACTTCTTGATGGAGTCTCTATAGAAACCATCAGTGAAATGACGGAAGTTTCCCAAGAAAACATAACAGAGCTAGCATATCTTTATGCTGATAAACCAACAGCTACTTTTATGGGTCTTGGCCTGCAGCGGTACCAAAATGGCGGCAATACGATTCGCTTGATTGACGCCCTTGCTGCAGTAAGCGGGAATATCGGAATTCAAGGCGGCGGTGCCAACTATGCCAATCTTCAAGTTGGACAAAGCTTTGATTTTGCAGAATTAACCATGCCAAGCCGCAGGCAAAAGCACCGCTTATTTTCAATCATGAAACAGGCAGAAGGAATTTTATCGGCTGTGAACCCAGAGATTAAAATGATTTTCGTTACATGCGGGAATCCGTTGACCCAAGTCCCTGATTCAAACATAGTGACAAAAGCATTTTCATCTGTTGAAACGCTTGTTGTGATGGAGCAATATATGACCGACACGGCGAAGCTGGCTGACTATATTCTTCCTGTAACAACCGTCTTTGAAGAAGAAGATCTCTACTATTCATCGATGTACCATCATTATGTCAATTACGGACCAAAACTAGTTGAGGCCCCAGGGGAGGCCAAACCGGATTTATGGATATGGGCGTGGTTAGCTGACCGGCTTGGGTTTGGTGAGGATTTTGATTTTTCAAGGGATGAATGGCTGAAGCTGACTTTAAAAACATTAGCAGGCAAAGGATTTACGCTGGAAAGGTTAAAAGAACAGCATGCGTTAGAGTTACCCGTACAGAAAATTCCTTGGCAGGACCGGAAGTTTCAAACACCGTCGGGAAAATTCGAATTTACCTCTCTGACAGGGAAACAAAAAGGGGCTGGCGGATTGCTGAAGCTGGCCGTACCGGATGAGTCTAAATGGTCTAATCCAAGCTTGGCAGGAAAATTTCCTTACAGTCTGCTAACGATTCACCCACTGCGGTCAAACCACTCACAGAACTATCATTTATTGGGTGGAAAAATTAAATTGAAAGTGGAAGTAGCGCAAAATATCGCTGACGCTCATGGCTTGCAACCCGATGATTATGTAAGGGTTTGGAATGACCGTGGTGAAGTAAAGGGTTATGTGTCCATTTTGGTAACGGCCCATCCGAATACGATTAATATCGATGAAGGAATTTGGAGAGAATTTGGCGGGTCAGTCAATAACCTAACCTCCAGCAGAGAGTCTGACAATGGGCTCGGAAGTACTTTATACGATTGTCTAGTTGCGATTGAAAAAATATAATCAGCAAAGAGGGGCTCCCATAAAAAGATGGCAGCCCCTTTTTTGCAATAGTTATTTATACTCAGGAATCTCCAGAATGAGTTTATATGAGTCTAGTAAACTATATAAGTTATGAATCTGGAAAACTTGCTTTGCCGCCCAGCCGATATCAGAAGCATACTGATGTGTTGCGGAACCCTTTGCCGCAGCAGAACCTGGATTCCACCTCATTTTATAAAGAGTATCCTGACCTGCATTAATATAGCCGTTGGCAATAAATTGGGCACCGCCAATAATCGCTGCCTCAGGTGTAAACCATCCGGCATTAAAGGCAAATTGGGCGCCGCTTTCTAAAGCGGTATTATCGTAAGCACCAATTCCATACATATTGTAAACTGTTTTCCCATTAACCTCTACGCCGGTAGCTAACTTGGATGTGCCGTTACTTGTTTCTAATAGGGCGTGGGAAATTAAATAAATTTCATTGATTCCGTATGTTTGGCCAGCTGTTATAAAGGATGATGCTGTTCCTTGCAAAATCCCTTTTCCGGAAAGGATTCTTTGGTTTACCTCATCCGAATTAAGATTGGCTGTTGCCGAAAGTTTTAAAAATTGCAGGGAATCAACCGTCGTACTTAGGAAATTCTTTGGATTAACATAATAGGTGACATCTTCTGGACTCGCATTTACCCATGTTTTATTGTAGGCGATTTGGTACCAGTCATATCCGTCTGTCCCTTTTACTGTACCAAGTATTTGCAGCTGTTCCTGTGCCTTCACCTGACCGATTGACCAATAGTCTGTGCCGGCGCCGCCCCTTACATTCCAGACGGCACCATTTACAGTTCCGTTTGCAGGGCCTTTTAACGTTAAGGCATCAGCGCGGATGAAGGCTGAGTATTTTTTATCTGTCTGCGGACCCACACCGATTTCTAGCTTTACCATGTCAGTCAGACTGATATTATAGTTTTCGTAAACTTTATCTATGTTGTTGTTGGTTACATTTGGATTAAATGGTTCTGAAGCAGATAAGTACTGTGCACTAACATAACCTGTTTGTCCATTTGCGGTAACCTTTGCCCAGCCGTTTTCTTCAGAGTTGACGGTTACAATCGTGCCTCTAGCAAGCTTTGTCAAGACAGCACCTGTTGTTGAAGCCTCGGCACGCATATTTAAGCTAGAGCCATAGACGACACTTACATATTTCTCCACTACTGCATTATCTTCTTGTGTTGGATTGTTTTCTGGAGCGGGCACCACACCGGCAGCCGGTTTTGTTTCCGATAAAAACTGCGGATCGACATAGCCTGTTTGTCCATATGCTTCAATCTTTGCCCAGCCATTTTCTTCTGATAAAACTGTCACCGTTGTTCCGCGTGCCAGCTTAACCAATACCGAAGCATCTGCCGCGGCACCTTTTCGCATATTTAAGGAGGAGTCATAACCGACGTTTACATACTTGGTTACAGATACGGGTTCTTCCTTTTTGACTTCAGTATTTGTGTTTGCTTTTGCTGGGGCCAGATATTCAGCGCTGACATAACCTTCCTGGCCATTTACGTTAATCTTTGCCCAGCCATTTGCTTCAGAATAGACAGTTACTTCTGTTTCATTTGTCAGTTTTGTAATAACAGCAGAACCAGTGGAAGGGCTTTTTCGTACATTCAATTTGGAACGGGAATCGATATTCACATATTTCGTTACTGCTGGTTGTGGAGCCGGTGCTGTAACGCTGCTGCTTGCTGAAGGCTTGTCTGCCAAATAGGCTGAACTGACAAAGCCAGTTTTTCCATTCACCTCAATTTTAGCCCAGCCGTTTGTTACGGAAATAAATGTCACCTCTGTGCCCTTAGCGAGTTTTGCCATAATGGGGGCACTTGTTGATGCACTATTTCTCATATTAAGTGAGCCGCTGACTACATTCACATATTTTAATGTTGTTGCTGTTGTTGGCGGTACAGCAGGGGCAGCTGGATTTTGATTTGATAAAAATTTTGAGCTGACATATCCGCTTTTTCCGTTTGTTGCGACTCTTGCCCAGCCGTTCACTTCGGAATAAACTGTTACAGCCGTTCCTTTTGGTAAAGCGGCAAGTACAGCTGAACTTGTCGAAGCACTTTTTCGCAAATTAAGTGAGCCGCTATCAACATTTACATACTTTGTAATGGCTGATTGGACATTGCTTGTTTGTGTCGAATTGGATTCAGCAAAGGCGGCTTCTTCGAAGGCAGCCGCTGACAGAACCGCAAAACAAAACGTCGGCAATATGGCCTTTTTTACAACACTAGGTTGGGGACGGGAATTTTTGTACTTTTCTACTCTGCTTGGTAATAACTCTTGTTTTTCCATTTCTCCTCCCTATAACTCATAAATATGTATTTTTTTCCTAACGTTAAGGAAAAAGTAATAGATTTATATTAAATTTTACCATATTTGCTAATTTAGTAGAGGAATTTAAGGGAAATTGTTGCAATAAAACGGTGTTTTTTTCTAATTTTCTTAGATTATGAGGTTTTATGTCGTGTACTTTAGTCAGGAAAGGTCCATTCTTGTCTTTTTATAAACAAATGCCTATAATGGTGAAAGGCTTGTAATTTTTAGGACGAATAAAATTGAAATAGATATTTTATCTTGAGGAGTGAACGTGAATGGCTTTAACAGCGGGTATTGTGGGGCTTCCAAACGTGGGAAAGTCCACATTATTTAATGCAATTACCCAGGCAGGAGCGGAATCGGCAAACTATCCCTTCTGCACAATTGACCCTAACGTTGGGATTGTAGAGGTACCGGATTATCGTTTGCAAAAATTAACGGAGCTTGTTCAGCCAAAAAAGACAGTTCCGACAGCGTTTGAATTTACCGATATTGCCGGGATTGTTAAAGGTGCCAGCAAGGGGGAAGGATTAGGGAACAAATTCCTTTCTCACATTCGTGAAGTGGATGCAATCTGCCAAGTGGTACGCTGCTTTGCCGACGAAAATATTACCCATGTATCCGGTAAGGTTGACCCGATTTCTGATATTGAAACCATCAACTTGGAATTAATCCTTGCTGATATGGAATCGGTGGAAAAACGTATCGGCCGTGCAGAAAAATTGGCCAAGCAAAAAGATAAAGATTCTGCAGCAGAGTTTGAAGTGCTAGCAATGCTCCGCGACGCTTTTGAATCAGAAAAACCTGCAAGGTCCGTCGAATTTACAGAAGAGCAATTAAAAGTAGTAAAACACCTTCATCTTCTGACTATTAAACCAGTCCTTTACGTGGCCAACGTCAGTGAAGATGATGTTGCTGACCCGTCCGGAAATGAATATGTTCAAAAGGTCCGGGAATATGCGGCTAAAGAAAATGCTGAAGTAATTGTTGTCTGTGCTAAAATTGAAGAGGAAATCGCCGAGCTTGAAGGCGAAGAAAAGCAAATGTTCCTCGAGGAGCTTGGAATAGAAGAATCCGGGCTTGATCAATTAATCCGTGCTGCCTACAGTTTGCTTGGTTTAGCTACGTATTTTACTGCCGGTGTGCAGGAGGTTCGCGCCTGGACCTTTAGAAAAGGAATGAAGGCTCCTCAGTGTGCAGGTGTCATCCACTCTGATTTTGAGCGTGGC
This sequence comes from Neobacillus sp. PVCKKU3, assembly GCF_058323225.1. NCBI lineage: Bacteria > Bacillati > Bacillota > Bacilli > Caryophanales > Bacillaceae > Neobacillus > Neobacillus sp. PVCKKU3. The sequence continues at coordinate 30,277 of NZ_JBLVQN010000039.1, read as the reverse complement.
TTTATCCGTGCAGAAACAGTTTCATTTGATGACCTAGTGACTGCTGGTAGTTATAATGCCGCTAAAGAAGCAGGCAAAGTCCGTTTGGAAGGTAAAGAATACGAAGTAAAAGACGGAGACGTCATGCACTTCCGATTTAACGTATAATTTATTGAGGCTGACAGGTGTCAGCCTTTCATCATTTTTAATGAAGATTATGGCATTCCAGTGAAGGGAATTGCAATTCGTGTCGCTCTGTGCTATAATTTCAACTTGTGAGTAATGAATAATTGCTCCTTGCCCATATTGGGCCGTTTTAGACCAAAAGGAGGTGACTGTGATGAACAAGTACGAAATCATGTACATCATCCGTCCAAACATTGAAGATGAAGCAAAAAAAGCTCTTGTAGAGCGTTTCAACAACATTCTTCTTGAAAATGGCGCGGAAGCTGCTGAATCGAAGGATTGGGGTAAACGCCGTCTTGCTTACGAAATCAATGATTTCCGTGACGGATACTACCAAATCGTTAAGACAACATCTTCGTCTGCTGCAGTTCAAGAATTTGCACGTCTTGCAAAGATCAACGAAGATATCATTCGTCATATCGTAATTAAAGAAGAAGAGTAGATAGAAAAGCGGAAGCGACCGTTTATCGGCGTATGACCTGGAGCGCTTCGACTGAGATAAAGGAAACACGAAGAGCGATAGCGATTCGATGTTGACTTATCGTAGGGAGAAGAGCGAAGGGCACTAGCCGATGGGAGCTGGAGCTAGACAAATATAAAAATTTCTGGCAAAAAATGTTTCACATGAAACATTTCCGGGAGAAAAGGAGTTGATTCTGATGATGAATCGTGTCGTTCTTGTTGGCCGTTTAACTAAAGATCCTGACCTTCGCTATACACCAAGCGGCGTTGCAGTTGCTACCTTTACTTTAGCTGTAAATCGGGCATTTTCGAATCAGCAGGGGGAACGCGAAGCAGATTTTATTAACTGTGTCGTATGGCGGAAGCCGGCAGAAAATGTGGCAAACTTCTTAAAAAAGGGAAGTTTAGCTGGTGTTGACGGCCGGATTCAAACCCGCAACTATGAAGGACAAGATGGCAAACGCGTATATGTTACAGAGATTGTAGCAGAAAGTGTTCAGTTCTTAGAACCGAAAGGCGCATCAGGCGGCGGTGGCGGCGGAAGAGGCAACGATTTCTACGGTGCACCTCCAATGGAACCGCAAGGAAATCCATTTGGCGGCGGCAATCAGAATCAACGACAAAATTCTAACCAAGGTTTTACAAAAGTAAATGATGATCCATTTGCAGGAAGCGGTCAAATCGACATTTCTGACGATGATCTGCCATTCTAATGTAGCCTTAATAGATCGGATTAATTTTTAAAAAGTGAAGGAGGGAATTTCCATGGCAGGAGGACGCAAAGGCGGACGCGCAAAACGCCGTAAAGTTTGTTACTTTACAGCAAACGGTATCACTAACATCGATTACAAAGATGTAGATTTACTAAAAAAATTCATCTCTGAACGCGGTAAAATTTTACCACGTCGTGTGACTGGTACTAGCGCTAAATACCAACGCAAATTGACTGTTGCAATCAAACGTGCACGTCAAATGGCTTTATTACCATTCGTTGCAGGTGAATAATAAAGCTGCATAAAAGACAGCCAAGGCGAGAGCCCTGGCTGTCTTTTTATTAGCTAATAGGAAGTATAAATTCAATTACCCCTCATGAATCGTCCAATCGGACTCGCCAATCGGCAAATTTTCATTTGCAAAAAAATTGAATAGCCTGCTATATCTAGCTAAAATTAAGAAGTAGAAGGTTTAGTTTCGAGGTGAAGAAGTGAAAAATGTTCGTAAGTTAACAGAAGGCGCCATGCTTTTAGCGGCCTTTACAGTTTTGTTTCTAATATCAATGTATTTACCATTTGTCGGAATGGTTTCAAGTTTATTTTTAGCCGTTCCCTTTATTATGTTTGCGGCTAAAAATGAAGGAAAATGGACTATTGTATTTGTTGTTGCCTCTATACTTCTTTCCATTATTGTCGGGTCGTTCCTCTCCCTTCCATTAGCCTTGTCATTTGGAACAACAGGAGCAGTAATGGGGTATTTAATACAAAAGAAAAAAGAGCGAATGACAATTTTCATTGCCAGTTCATTTGTTTTATTGATTAATATCATTGGGATGTATGCCGTTAGTATTGTCTTTTTTAACATGGACATCATCAATGAAATGATTAATACCATGAAGGATTCCATTAAAATGTCAACCGACATGCTGAAGAATTTAGGTCAGGAAAAACAAGCAGAAAATACAGTGAAACAATTCACTAGAGGATTAGAAATGGTTAGAACCTTGATTCCAACACTGTTTGTATTAACCTCGTTTATTCTGACATTGATGATTCAACTGGTATCCTATCCAATCGTAAAAAGGTTTGGAGTTGAGGTTAAAAAGTGGAAGCCGTTTAAAGACCTCATCCTGCCGAGAAGTCTGCTGTGGTATCTTCTGATTACCTTGTTTGCAAATATGGTGCTAAACCCTCAGGAAGGGACATATTTATTTGCTGTATTATTAAACCTTACATATGTACTGCAATTTTTGATGATTTTTCAAGGCTATACCTTTATGTTTTATTATCTTGATGCGAAAGGAATCTCTAAATCAGTAGCAGTTATCCTGGCTGTTTTCTCCTTCATTATTCCGATTTTTCTTTATATTATAGGGATATTAGGTATAATTGATTTAGGCTTTGATTTACGGAAAAGGTTTAAAAAAGAGTCATGACTACTGTGATTGGGAGCTGAAAACTTTGCCTACATTTTTAGAAAAACGATCGATACGTTATCCTTTTTATGGGTTAATCGGCGTTACAGTGGTACTGCTCATTGTCCTGCTATTATACAATTGGATATTAAGCTTGGCTGGGTTCTTCGCCATGTTTATCCCTCTTTACTATATGTTTGTGGTTGATCGGCGCCAGCGAAAGGAAATGGAAGAGTATATTGCAACCCTCTCTTACCGAGTTAAAAAAGTTGGCGAGGAAGCGCTGCTCGAGCTGCCAATCGGGATTATGCTGATCAATGAAGAATATACGATCGAGTGGGCAAACCCTTATTTATCCTCGTGTTTTGATGAGGATACCTTGCTAGGCAAGTCGCTTTACGATGTCGCTGACAGCTTGATTCCATTGATAAAACAGGAGGCCAAAACAGAAGTTATCACCCTTCATGATAAGAAATTCCGTGTCATTCATAAACCTGAAGAACGGCTCTTGTACTTTTTTGATGTAACTGAACAAGCTGAAATTGAAAAGTTATATCAGAATGAACGAACGGCTATTGCCATCATCTTCTTAGATAATTATGATGACCTGACACAAGGAATGGACGATCAAATGCGCGGTAGTCTTAATAATTTGGTTACCTCCATTTTAAATAAATGGGCAAATGATAATGGGATTTTTTTAAAAAGAATATCGTCAGAACGGTTTATTGCTGTTTTCAATGAGGAAATTCTTCACAGCCTTGAAAAGGGGAAGTTTTCCATTTTAGACGAATTAAGAGAAATGACCTCGAAGCAAAATACCTCTTTCACCCTAAGTATTGGTGTTGGAACAGGTGTATCTTCGCTGCCGGAATTAGGATTATTAGCACAATCGAGCCTCGATTTAGCGTTAGGCCGCGGCGGTGATCAGGTGGCAATTAAACTTCCAAACGGCAAGGTGAAATTTTTCGGCGGAAAAACAAATCCAATTGAAAAGCGTACGCGTGTGAGGGCACGGGTTATCTCCCACGCATTAAGAGATTTGATTATAGCCAGCGACAAGGTCATTATTATGGGACATAAAAATCCGGATATGGATTCCATTGGTTCAAGCATTGGGATTTATAAAGTGGCACAACTCAATCAAAAGGATGCTTATATTGTTGTCAACATGCAGGAAATGGAGAGCGGCGTTAAACGGATGATGGAGGAAATCCGCCATCAGGAGAAGCTATATTCCCGCTTTATAGGGCCGGAAGAGGCCTTAGAAATTGCCACTGATAAAACACTGCTTGTTGTGGTCGATACCCACAAACCTTCCCTTGTTATGGAGGAACGGCTGCTCAATAGAATCGATAATGTGGTAGTTATCGATCATCACCGCCGCGGTGAGGATTTTATCTCCAACCCATTGCTCGTTTATATGGAGCCGTATGCCTCTTCTACTTCAGAGCTTGTAACGGAATTTTTGGAATATCAGCCAAAACGAGGTAAAATTGAAGTAATTGAAGCAACAGCGCTGTTGGCGGGAATTATTGTCGATACCAAAAGTTTTTCGCTAAGGACGGGATCAAGGACATTTGATGCTGCATCCTACCTGCGGGCTCACGGGGCGGACACGATCCTTGTGCAAAAGTTCCTGAAAGAAGACGTTGGTACATACATCAAAAGGTCGAAGCTCATTGAATCCGTCTATTTCTATCATGAGGGAATCGCCATTGCCAAGGGTACAGAGCAGGATTTCAATGACCAAGTGATTATCGCCCAAGCAGCAGACACGCTTCTAACGATGAATGGAGTGACGGCCTCATTCGTTATTTCAAAAAGAAGTGAGGAACTGATTGGAATCAGCGCTCGTTCACTAGGAAACATAAATGTACAGGTCATTATGGAAGGGATGAAAGGCGGCGGCCACTTGACAAATGCAGCCACCCAACTGACAGGACTTACCATCGAACAAGCAGAGGACCAGTTGAAGCAAGTAATCGAGGATTATTTAGAAGGGAGTACAAAGGAATGAAGGTAATTTTTCTTAAGGATGTAAAAGGAAAAGGAAAAAAGGGTGAAATTAAAAATGTAGCGGACGGTTATGCCCATAACTTTTTAATTAAGCAGGGGCTTGCTGTTGAAGCAAACTCCGCTAACGTCAGCACGATGGATGCGCAAAAGAAAAAGCAGGAAAAGGAAGCGGCTGAAGAGCTTGCTGAGGCAAAAAAGCTCAAAGAAACATTGGATAAGATTACAGTTGAGCTGACAGCAAAGGCTGGTGAGGGCGGACGTCTATTTGGTTCGATCACCTCAAAACAAATCGCTGAGGAACTGCAAAAGAAGCACGGCATTAAAATCGACAAACGGAAAATGGAGCTCGATGATGCGATCAGGACGTTAGGACATACGAAGGTTCCAGTTAAGCTCCATCATGACGTAACAGCCACCTTGACCGTTCACGTGAAGGAAGGAAAATAAAAGACAGCCTGTTGAGAATAAAATTTGCCAGTTCAAATTTAGATGAATCATGATAAAATAAAAAAGCAAGCTTAGAGACGTGATCGGTTTATCTGGTCACTTTTTTCTTTTTAAGATATGATTATTTTTATAAGATTAATAATCACTCTCTAGTTAGGAGGGGTTTTAATAGATGAATGATTTGTTTGCTGACCGCATGCCTCCACAAAATATAGAGGCAGAACAGGCGGTATTAGGTGCAATTTTTCTAGAGCCTTCTTCTTTAACGATGGCTTCAGAAATCTTGATTCCGGAGGATTTCTATCGAGCTGCCCACCAAAAAGTCTTTAATGTGATGCTGAAGCTGAATGACGAAGGCAAAGCAGTTGACTTGGTAACTGTTACGGAGGAACTGGCTGCAGCTAAATTAATCGAGGATATAGGCGGTGTCAGCTATTTAAGTGAACTAGCAGGCGCTGTGCCGACGGCTGCCAATATTGAATATTATGCGAGAATCGTAGAAGAGAAATCCCTTCTTAGAAGATTGATCCGCACGGCGACTAATATCGCCACAGATGGTTATACTCGTGAAGATGAAGTTGAATCGCTATTAAGCGAAGCTGAAAAAAGCATCATGGAAGTAGCCCAGCGAAAGAATGCCGGAGCCTTCCATGACATTAAAGATGTCCTTGTTCGGACGTATGACAATATTGAGGAAATGCATAAACGTGTTGGGGAGATTACCGGCCTTGAGACGGGATTTGTTGAACTTGACAAGATGACAGCAGGCTTTCAGCGCAATGATTTAATTATTGTCGGTGCCCGTCCTTCTGTTGGTAAAACAGCCTTTGCCTTAAATATTGCGCAAAATGTCGCGAAAAAAACGGGCGAAAATATTGCCATCTTTAGTCTAGAGATGGGTGCTGAGCAGCTGGTCATGCGTCTTTTATGCGCCGAAGGGAACATTGATGCCCAAAGGCTTCGTACTGGGTCGCTGACAGAGGAAGACTGGGGTAAGTTGACGATGGCAATGGGCAGCTTGTCAAACACAGGAATCTATATTGATGATACGCCTGGGGTAAGAGTAGGTGATATTCGTTCCAAATGTCGCCGTTTAAAGCAAGAGCACGGCTTGGGAATGATTTTAATTGACTATTTGCAGCTTATTCTAGGAAGCGGCCGCTCTGGAGAAAACCGTCAGCAGGAAGTATCGGAAATTTCCCGCTCCCTCAAGCAATTAGCCCGTGAGCTGCAAGTGCCTGTTATTGCCTTATCACAGCTATCCCGTGGTGTGGAGCAGCGTCAGGATAAGCGGCCGATGATGTCAGATATCCGTGAATCTGGGTCGATCGAGCAGGATGCTGATATTGTTGCCTTTCTTTACCGTGATGATTACTATGATAAGGAATCGGAAAACAAAAATATTATCGAAATTATCATTGCTAAGCAACGTAATGGCCCGACGGGTACGGTTTCGCTGGCATTCGTGAAAGAATATAATAAATTCGTAAATCTGGAGACAAGATATGAATCTCCAGGGGCGTAAGGGGGCCTGATTCCCGCTGCTTTAAGGTTGTACTGCAGCGGGGTCAGACCCCTTTTTAGTAGATTTTTAGTTTACGAACATATTTTACTATTTTAATATAAATCGTTCGTGTTTAATTGACTTTTTTCATAAAAAATTGATAAACTATGTAAGGGAATTAATTAATTTAATGAAAGCTAAAAATTCGGAGGTGCCTTACATGTCATCAGTAGTGGTTGTTGGTACGCAATGGGGAGACGAAGGAAAAGGGAAAATCACTGATTTCCTTTCAGAAAATGCAGAAGTAATTGCCCGTTATCAAGGGGGAAATAATGCAGGTCATACCATCAAGTTTAATGGCGAGACCTATAAGCTGCATTTGATTCCTTCAGGAATTTTCTATAAGGAAAAAATTTGTGTCATCGGAAATGGCATGGTCGTCGATCCAAAGGCACTTATTCAAGAACTTGCTTATTTACATGAAAAAGGAATTACAACCGATAACCTGCGCATCAGTAATCGTGCCCATGTCATCCTTCCTTATCATATAAAATTGGATGAAGTGGAAGAGGATCGCAAAGGCGCTAATAAAATTGGTACAACTAAAAAGGGTATTGGTCCAGCATATATGGATAAGGCAGCCCGGAACGGGATTCGCATTGCTGATTTGCTTGACCGTGAAATTTTTGAAGAAAAATTAGTTCGCAATCTAGAGGAAAAAAACCGTTTATTTGAACGCATTTATGAAACAAGCGGCTTCAAAGTCGAAGATATTCTTGATGAATACTATGAGTACGGCCAGCAGGTTAAGAAATATGTCTGTGATACATCCGTCGTTCTAAATGATGCTTTGGATGAAGGCCGTCGTGTATTGTTCGAAGGCGCCCAGGGTGTCATGCTTGATATCGACCAAGGAACCTATCCATTTGTTACGTCTTCCAACCCGGTTGCCGGTGGTGTAACGATTGGTTCTGGTGTAGGTCCAACTAAGATCACTCATGTTGTTGGTGTATGTAAAGCGTATACTTCCCGTGTTGGTGATGGTCCATTCCCAACTGAGTTACATGATGAAATCGGCCACCAAATCCGCGAAGTCGGCCGTGAATATGGTACAACAACAGGACGTCCACGCCGTGTTGGCTGGTTTGACAGCGTTGTGGTCCGCCATGCTCGCCGTGTTAGCGGTTTGACAGATCTTTCGTTGAATTCCATTGATGTTCTATCAGGAATCGAGACATTAAAGATTTGTACAGCTTACCAATATAATGGAGAAGTCATTACAGAATATCCTGCTAACCTAAAGATTCTTTCTCAATGTCAACCAATTTACGAAGAATTGCCAGGCTGGACAGAAGATATTACCGGCTGCAAATCCTTAGATGAACTGCCTGAAAACGCCCGTCACTATGTAGCGCGTGTTTCCCAATTAACAGGCATCCCATTATCCACCTTCTCAGTAGGGCCTGACCGCACCCAAACAAACGTCGTCAGCAACCCGTGGAGACAAGTTTAATGAAGCATGGGGACGGTTCTTCTGCATCAGAAACAGAAGAACCGTCCCTTTTTTTAAAATTTTTTAAAAAAACTATTGCCTAATAAACGCCACCATGATATTATAAAAAGCGTCGTCACAAACGGCATCTAAGTACGAGCCATTAGCTCAGTCGGTAGAGCACGACCGAATAAGCTTCAGCGGAATTGCTTCAGGGCAATCGCCGAGCCGCTGCTTGAATAAGCTTACTGAGGTGGTTGCATCTGACGACGGAATGAAAAGATTAGGGAAGCATCTTAATAACGAGCCATTAGCTCAGTCGGTAGAGCATCTGACTTTTAATCAGAGGGTCGAAGGTTCGAGTCCTTCATGGCTCACCATTCTTTATGAATGGCCCCTTGGTCAAGCGGTTAAGACACCGCCCTTTCACGGCGGTAACACGGGTTCGAATCCCGTAGGGGTCATCGGCATTGGTCGGCCGGTAAATGACTGGCAAGGACGGTCTCCTTGCTGGCTGACCATATTATAAATTGGTCTGGTAGTTCAGTTGGTTAGAATGCCTGCCTGTCACGCAGGAGGTCGCGGGTTCGAGTCCCGTCCAGACCGCCACTAAAAATAGTATGGCTCAGTAGCTCAGTCGGTAGAGCACGATCGAATAAGCTTCCTTGAAATACTTCAGGGCAGACATCGAGACGCTCCTTGAATAAGCCTTCTGAGATGTCTGCAAAGGACTTACCTCATATTAGTTGTAGGAAATCATCTAAATATGGCTCAGTAGCTCAGTCGGTAGAGCAAAGGACTGAAAATCCTTGTGTCGGCGGTTCGATTCCGTCCTGAGCCATCCCAAAAAGAAGTTCGCACACATTGCGGACTTCTTTTTCTTATTACATTTGTTACATAAATGTAATAAATGGACCTATTTTTTACAAAACGCATAGAAATTTGTCTTATTTTGTAAAATTATCCCGATATTGGACAAACCCTTGATATAATAGGGATTTCCACCTATTACCCGCACAAAAAAACAGGAAAAAATGACCAACATATTTCAAAAGACGTAGGATAATGTCAGTAATTATACAATTGTGTTACATTATGGAGACTATTAATCTCTTCTCTATAAAACTATGGTAAAGTAAGAGTGGCTAAAATTCTGGGAAACCCTTTCATTGTGTTTTACCGTGGTTTAGGAGGAAATAATGTTTTCATTAAATAAAAAAAATAATTCTAAAAAACTATTATTAATAAAAACAACCATAGCATCAGCAGTAGCCGCATCTGTTATTGCGTTTAGCAGCGGACCGGTGGCATTGGCTACTTCATCAAATTTAAGCACTGTTTATCATGTTTATCTCAATGGTACATACATAGGTAATGTAACGGATAAAGCAATTGTCGATAAAATTGTTGCAGAGAAACTGGATTCCATGAAGGAATCCATCAAAGATCTTAACATAAAGCTTGGCGAACAGGTTCAATATGTACCTGAACAAGTTTTCAGCGCCAATGCAAACAATCAAGAAACTCTTCAAAATTTAAGAAATACATTCCAAGTTCAAGCAGAAGCGGCTGCCATTGTGATCGATGGAGCACCAGTTGTTTATTTGGAAAATAAGAGTGCGGCAGAAGACGTAATCAAGAATCTTAAATTGCAGTATGTTACTGAACAGCAGCTGCAAGATCTTGAAGCGCTTAAGTCGGCTGACCCTAGTACATTACCCGCTTTAAATGAAAATGAAACACGTATTTTAAATGTAAGTCTTTCAAAAAATGTATCTGTGGAAACGAAAAATGTAGAGCTGCAAAAAATTGTAACCCCTGCTGAAGCTGTTACCCTTTTACAAAAAGGCACTTTGGAAGAAAAGAAGTACGCTGTTCAAGATGGCGACGCACTTGAATCAATTGCCCATCAAAATGGATTGACAGTGCCGGAATTGCTAGCCCTAAATCCTGGATTAACAGCAGATTCATTAATAAAAATCGGCCAGGAAATCAATATTACGGCCTTAAAGCCATACGTGGATGTAATCGTTGAAAAAGAAGTAAACCAAAACGAAACCATTCCATTTGAAACGCAAATCGAAGAAGACGCAAATCTTCCTAAGGGAGAACAGAAAGTACAACAAGAAGGACAAAACGGATCTCGTTCAGTAACCTACCATATTTCAGAACAAAATGGCGTTGCTGCCCAAAAGGACGTTACTAGTGAGCAAGTTCTGCAGCAGCCTGTAAATAATATTATCGTTAAAGGAACAAAGGCCATTCCTTCCCGTGGTGAGGGCACACTTGCTTGGCCGACTGTCGGCGGGTATGTATCCAGTGAAATGGGCTTCCGCTGGGGCAAAAAGCATAAAGGAATCGATATTGCCAGACCAAGCAATTTAACAATCAAAGCAGCCGATAATGGTGTAGTTGTTTCAGCAGGCTGGGACAGCGGCGGCTATGGAAATAAAGTCATCATTGACCACCAAAATGGAATGCGTACCCTCTATGGACATATGTCCTCCATTAATGTAAAAGCCGGTCAGACAGTTTCCAAAGGAACGAGCATTGGTGTTATGGGAGCAACCGGAGATGCAACTGGTGTCCACCTCCATTTCGAAGTATACAAAAATGGCGGCTTGGTAAACCCACTTTCTTATCTAAGCAGATAACAGTCTCTAGTTTTAACTAGAGGCTTTTTCTTTTGGCTAATAAGAAAGTATAAACTTTCTGCCGAAAGCTTTATACTTTCTTAACGCATAAGTGCAACTACGCCTCATGAACCGCCCTTAGGGGCTCGCCAATCGGCGAGTTTTCTTTAGAAACCTTAGTAGTTAACTGGAAGGAGTCTTCCAAATACTTGTTATAGGTGAATTTCAGGCGAAACAGTGGTAAAGTAAAATGGAGTAGTTATGACTTTAAAAAGAAAAATATAGACAATAAAAACAAAAAGGAGCAATGGTATGGAAAAGAAAATTCTCGTTGTTGATGATGAAAAACCGATTGCTGATATCCTTCAATTTAACCTGAAAAAGGAAGGATATGATGTCTATTGCGCCTATGATGGAAACCAAGCACTTCAATTAGTTGAAGAAATCCAACCAGATTTAATCCTGTTAGATATTATGCTTCCGCAAAGAGATGGAATGGAGGTTTGCCGCGAAGTACGAAAAAAGTACGAAATGCCAATTATCATGCTGACAGCCAAGGATTCAGAAATTGATAAAGTCCTGGGACTTGAGCTTGGTGCTGATGATTACGTGACGAAGCCGTTCAGTACTAGAGAGTTAATCGCCCGTGTGAAGGCGAATTTGCGCCGCCATCAGCAAATCATTGCACAGCCTGATGCCGAAAATGAAACGAATGAAATAGTCGTGGGCGCTCTTGTCATCCATCCGGATGCCTATGTCGTGTCTAAACGTGGGGAAACCATTGAGCTTACCCATCGTGAATTTGAATTGCTTTATTACTTGGCACAGCATATTGGGCAGGTTATGACACGTGAGCATTTACTACAAACGGTCTGGGGCTATGATTATTATGGCGATGTTCGGACAGTCGATGTTACGGTACGCCGCCTTCGTGAAAAAATTGAAGATAGTCCGAGTCATCCTGCCTGGATTGTGACGCGACGCGGGGTAGGTTATTACTTACGGAATCCTGAACAGGAGTAGTGACTGGTGAAAAAAGTAGGCTTCTTTCGCTCGATACATGTTAAATTTGTAATTATCTATGTGCTCCTCCTTTTAGTTGCGATGCAGATTATCGGTGTTTATTTTGTCCGGCAGCTGGAGGAAACATTGAGGACAAATTTCCAAACGGCCTTAAAAGAGCGTGTGAATTTACTAGGATATAATATCCGCGAGGAAATAGAGAAACAAAGAACTTCGGAAGACCCGACGCTTGAGGAAGATATCAATAAAATCCTTAGGGATTTTGATAATGCCGGTGATATCTCAGAGGTGCGGGTGATTGAAAACAGGTCACTAAAGATTCTCGGAACCTCTGATTCAGACAATCAAGGGGTAGTGGGCCAAAGAACAACTGAACTTCGCATTAAACAATCAATGGTTTTGGAAGAAGACCAAAGTGCCCTGTTAATTGATAAGAAGACGGGAAACCGGATCTGGGTCCTTTCTACTCCGATTAAATCCGGCAAGAAGGTCATCGGGGCCATTTATCTTGTCGCAAAAATTGAGAGTGTTTTTGAACAAATGAAAACTATTAATAAAATTTTTGCTACAGGGACAGCCATTGCCATGTCAATCACAGCTGTATTAGGGATCTTGTTAGCCCAGACCATTACAAGGCCGATTGCCGATATGAAAAAGCAGGCATTGGCAATGGCCAAAGGGAACTTTTCTCGTAAGGTTAAGGTGTATGGGTACGATGAAATCGGAACGCTGGCGATTACCTTTAACAATTTAACGAAGAAGCTGCAGGAAGCCCAGGCGATGACGGAAGGAGAACGTAGAAAGCTATCCTCTGTCCTCTCCTATATGACAGATGGCGTTATTGCTACGGATAGAAAAGGCCGGGTTATCCTCATAAATGAACCGGCAGCGGAAATGCTGGATGTTTCACGTGAAACAGTGCTCTCCCAGCCGATTGTGTCATTATTAGATTTGGATGACACCAATACCTTCGAAGATTTGTTGGAGGAGAATGATTCGCTCATTCTGGATTACAGTACTAAGCAGGAAAGATACATCCTCAGGGCCAATTTTTCCGTGATCCAAAAAGAAACTGGATTTGTAAACGGATTGATATGTGTTCTGCATGATATTACGGAACAGGAAAAAATTGAATTTGAAAGACGGGAGTTTGTCGCCAATGTTTCCCATGAGCTAAGAACCCCATTAACCACGATGAGGAGTTACCTTGAGGCTCTTGCAGATGGAGCGTGGCGTGATGAGGAAATTGCCCCGAACTTTCTGGAAGTGACAAGTAAGGAAACGGAACGAATGATTCGCCTTGTAAATGACTTGCTGACATTATCAAAAATGGATAGCACTGACTACCGGATGACAATGGAATGGGTAAACTTTGTTGATTTCTATGACCGAATTATTGACCGTTTTGAAATGGCAAAGGAGCAAAACGTAACTTTTAAAAGAATTCTCCCTAAGCATGGCATCTTTGTTGAAATGGATGAAGATAAAATGACACAGGTTTTATACAATATTATCTCGAATGCTCTGAAGTATTCCCCTGAAGGCGGACAGGTGACTTTCTCGATTCAGGAGAAAAATGAGACCATTATTGTCAGCGTTTCGGACCAAGGAGTGGGAATACCGAAGGAGAGTATCGGGAAAATATTTGACCGTTTTTATCGGGTCGATAAGGCAAGAACGCGGAAAATGGGCGGAACAGGTTTAGGACTAGCCATTGCGAAAGAAATTGTCAGTGCACATGGCGGAAATATCTGGGCATCAAGTAAGGAAGGAAAAGGAACTACTATTTCATTTTCCTTGCCATTTGAAAGTGCTGAAGAGGATGAATGGTCATGAAATATGAAAATATTAAATCCATTATCTTAACAATATTGGTGTCGATCAGTATTTTTTTAACTTGGAATCTCTGGACATACCAGCCTAACCTCGACACGATGGAAAATGACAGCAATGTAGCGGAAGTCTCGGTGAGTGAAAAGCAGGAACTGCAGAAAATTGTCCGCCCTGACCGAATTTTGTTTCATATTAAAAATGACCATTACGGAACCAATAATTCAGATGAAATCGACAATATCATCAAGGAAATTAGAAAGTGGTCCATCTTTGATATAAAAAACTATACCGACAATGTTGAAAACATAAATGACCTTATTCACAGTCCCGGAAACGCAGAATTAATCTTTCCGGGTGAGGTCCCAATCGCTTTATATCGTGGTGTCTTAAACATTGAGGGGAAAAAGGTTCCTTCCTTTAATTTTAATAGGATGATTATCAATGTGGAGAATTCCAGTAATGAGAATGGAATTGTCTATTTTGTTTCGTCGGAAAACCAACAGGTTTATATCAGTCATATTTCACCGGCCAATTTAACTGCTTTTAACCGGGACTTTTTCAAAAATGCACCTCGCTTACCGCGATATTTTGCGTATAAACCCTCGGAAAATAAAACGATCTTTTTACCTGAAGGCGAAACAGAGATGAAAACGTATAAGTATTTGCCTGTTACGCTTAATTCGGAAAAGTTTAAAGAAGCCTTGTTCCGGGACCCAAGCAATGTGCAGAAGAACCCGATTCGTGCGGGGGAGGAATATACGAGCGATTCAAGTAAAATGACAGTCAGTGATGATACGAATATACTTTCATACGTCAATCCGACTGCAGATGATGACTTTGTCGATAATTCCTATGACTTGGTGAAGCGCAGTATTGATTTAATCAACGAACATGGCGGTTGGACGGATTCCTATCATTATGTTTCAAAAAATGAATACAGTGCCACTGTTGTTTTTCGTCTTTATACCGGTGATGGCTACCCAGTTTTTAGTGAACGGGGCATTTCTGAGATTACAGAGGTATGGGGCCGAAATGAACTTACTAAATATATACGGCCCAACATTTCCTTGGAGCTGCCGCTGACAACCGAAATGAAAACGGTGAAACGGGCTTCCGGTCATGATGTGTTAAATTTCTTGGAGAATAAAAGGAATTTTAAGTCAGAGCTTCTCGAGGAGTTAGTATTAGGGTATCGAATGGATCGGGATTCGGAGGAAAACCAGTTAATCCTTTTGGAGCCTGCCTGGTTCTATCGCTACGATAAACAATGGGGAGAGCTTACGATGGATGACCTAGGGGGGCCGGCACATGGATTGGAGTAAAATTAAGACAATTTTCATCGTTACATTCTTAATCCTGGATGTATATCTGTTATTTCAATTTATGAAAATCCGTGATGCCAATAAATATGAATTCGTAACTGAAACTACTTTTGAAGAGAAACTAAAGGCTGACGAAATTAAATACGAAGAACTGCCGACAGCGAAAATAAAGTCGCAGTACTTAAGTGCAAAACCAAAGGTTTTTACAAAAAGTGATACGGCAAAGCTGAAAGGGCAGTCCGTTACCCTAAAGGACCCTGGTACCACCCTTCAAGCGGAATTTGAAAAGCCGTTTGCATTAAGCAATAAGTTCGAACCTGCCGAATTGGCCTCCTTTTTAAAGGACAATATTTTGTATGGAGACCAGTATCAATTTGGGGAGAAAAATGAGAAAAAGAGTACAATCACCTATTTTCAACAATATGAAAGCTTTCCATTATACAAAAATATTAATGGGATGATTACCTTTACGTATAATTCTGAAAATCAAATCGTCTCTTATCAGCAGACCTATCTTGAGGGCTTCGAAAAGATGGCGGCGAAGGAAGAAATACTCACGCCGTTAAAAGCGATTGAAACGTTGCACCAAAAGGGAGACATCAAACCAAAAAGCAAGATTACCAAGGTGGAGCTTGGCTACTCAACACGTATCCAATTAGCAGCCTCCCAGGTGTTGGCGCCAACCTGGCACTTTGTGGTCAATGATAAGGAAAATTTATTTGTAAATGCTTTTGAAGGGCAAATCATCCAATTCAAAAGTGATGAAAAAACTAATGTGGAGTGAAATGTATGTCTTTACGTTATAGCATTCTTACAAGCGGCAGTACAGGCAACGCCCTATATGTAGAGGCTGAAGAGCACTCCTTTCTAGTCGATGCAGGCTTAAGCGGAAAGCAAATGGAAGCACTGTTTCAGCAAATCGACCGGGATATCAGCAAGCTTTCTGCCATTTTTGTAACCCACGAGCACAGCGACCATATCAAAGGGATTGGCGTTTTAGCGCGTAAATATAAGCTGCCAGTCTATGCAAATGAAAAAACCTGGCGGGCCATGGATGGTTTAGTAGGTGCAATCCCAACTGAGCAAAAGTTTGTGTTTGATATGGAATCGGTAAAAAGCTTTGGTTCGGTTCAAATTGAATCTTTTGGGGTCTCCCACGATGCGGCTGAGCCAATGTTTTATATTTTCCATCATTCCGGCGGCAAAAAGCTCGTGCAAATTACTGATACCGGTTATGTAAGCGATCGGATGAAGGGCATAATCAAAGATGCCGATGTATATATTTTTGAATCCAATCATGATGTGCAAATGCTGCGGATGGGCAGATATCCTTGGAACATTAAACGAAGAATCTTAAGTGATGTCGGCCATGTTTCCAATGAAGATGCAGCACTTGCGATGAGTGAGGTCGTTGGTGACCGGACTAAACGAATTTATCTTGCGCATTTAAGCCTAGATAACAATATGAAGGATTTAGCGAGAATGTCAGTGTCACAGACATTGGAAAGCCGCGGATTAATAGTCGGTGAACAATTTGACCTGTTTGACACAGATCCAAAAATACCAACTGTGTTAACTGCAGTATAGAGGGGTTGCTTTCATTTGAAGGCGCCTCTTTTTTTTATTATGAAAAAAGTATGAACAAAAGATGAAGTTTTATGAAATATTATGCAAATTTTTAGTAAATTACTTGTATTGGAGTATAATTGTTTATATAAGCCAAAATAAACGTTAGCAATGGTTCTGAAGAGAGGAATGGTGTAAATTGGGCTATTATGATGATCATTCTCCAAATCGCTATCGGGAGCAAAAAGGGAATAAAAGTGGAATTTTTATTGCCAGCCTGGTTGGAGCCGTTTTGGGAGCCATTTTGGTGATTGTCTCCATCCCTGCTCTTGCCAACCGCGGTGTACTTCCCTACAATGTAGAGCCGCAGCAGAGTACTGTGACAGAAACTGATAATACATCTAAGCAAAATGTTGTACATAAGCAAATTTCGTATGATGTTAACACCAATATTACCAATGCTATTGATAAAACAGCTGATGCTGTTGTTGGAATTAATAACATTCAGTCATCAGGATTCTGGGATAACGGAGAAAATAATACAGAGGATCCGGCAGGAACCGGATCAGGGGTGATTTATAAGGCTGCTGGCAGCAGGGCTTTTGTGGTAACAAACCACCACGTCGTTGAAGGGGCTACAAAGCTCGAGGTTAGTCTCTCGGATGGTACAAAGATACCGGCCAAGCTATTAGGAAGCGATATTTGGACAGACTTGGCCGTGCTTGAAGTGGATGCTGGAAAGATTAAAAAGGTTGCGGAATTCGGTGATTCTGACAGCTTAAAGATGGGTGAACCGGTTATTGCCATCGGCAACCCGCTTGGTCCTACCTTCTCTGGTTCAGTCACACAGGGAATTATATCTGGATTGAAGCGGACGATTCCGGTTGATATCAATCAGGACGGCATCATTGATTGGCAATCAGAAGTATTGCAAACCGATGCTGCCATCAATCCAGGAAACAGCGGCGGTGCTTTAATTAATATGGCCGGACAGGTAATCGGTATTAATTCGATGAAAATTTCCCAGGAGGCCGTTGAAGGAATCGGCTTATCGATTCCGATAAATTCAGCTAAGCCGGTTATTAACGATTTAGAACAATTCGGCAGCGTCAAGCGGCCATATATGGGTGTAGATCTAAAATCGGTTGATGAAATTCCTGCCTATTACCAGCAGGAAGCATTAAAATTACCGCGCGATGTGACGCATGGGGTAGCGATTCGCCAGGTAGTTCCAGGCTCACCAGCAGCGGTTGCAGGTCTACAGGAATTGGATGTCATAGTTGAAATGGACGGACAGAAAATTAATGATGTCATTGATCTAAGGAAGCATTTATATCAGGTAAAGAAAATCGGTGAGCAGATGATGATTAAATTCTATCGGGACGGCAAGCTCAAAGAAGTAACGATGACATTGGCTAGTGATAAAACTCAATAATGCTGTTGATTTAGGGAAGTGATAATTCACTTCTCTTTTTCTTTTTGCTATGATAAATGAGGCTTTTAGCTTGTTTTGAACACATTGGTTTGGTAAAAGCTATAGATGATTGAATATTGTTCGGGATGGTGTAATAAAATGATTTATTGTTGTGAGGAACATGTGAGTGAGGCAATGGATACAATTTTGGAGGAATATGAAACCTATCCAATTTTAAATAAATTGGGTGTGGATAATTTATCAACAACCTGTGAATATTGTCGAAAACAGGCTGTATATATTGTGGGGAACAAATGATTCCATACAAGATGTGGATAAAAAATGTGAATATGTGGATAACTTCTGTGGATAAGTTGTTTGTAAACTGTTTGTAATCAAATGTTAAAGGGTTGTGGATTGTGAATATCTCTATTATTACGGTTGGTAAACTGAAAGAAAAGTATTTGAAGCAGGGAATTGAGGAGTATTTAAAAAGATTATCGGTCTATGCGAAGGTAGAAGTCGTCGAGGTTGCCGATGAAAAGGCCCCTGAAGAATTAAGCGAGCTGGAAATGGTGCAGGTGAAACACAAAGAAGGTGAACGGATTTTGGGGAAAATCAGCCAAGATACATATGTGATTGCGTTGGCGATTCAAGGGAAAATGCAATCATCGGAAGAGCTGGCGGACACTTTGGATAAGCTTGCGACTTATGGGAAAAGTAAGATAGCTTTCGTAATTGGTGGATCATTGGGGTTAAGTGACGAGGTGGTAAAAAGGTCGAATGAGCAGCTGTCCTTTTCACGGATGACTTTCCCCCATCAGTTGATGAGGTTGATATTGGTTGAACAGATTTATCGGGCGTTTCGGATTAACCGGGGGGAACCTTATCATAAGTAAATAAGGCTTGGATTTTAGGAGATAATATAAATAACGAAAAGGCCAATGTTCACACAAACATTGGCCTTTTCGTTATGTGTTTACAATGAACCAGCCGTACTCTTATGCTGATTCCTGCTGAAAACAAGGATCATTGAAGTATACAACTTCAGAAAGAACGTTATAGCCCTTCATTTTTTTGAGAGTCTCTCTTGCTTCTTGTTCTGTTTTAAATTCAAACATAGAAATATTTGAATCTAAATAACGAGTTATAATCCACATAAAAATTCCTCTCCTTATTTTTAAGTTATTTCTGTCCTGCAGACAGAGACTTTTATAAATATGCTCCGTTAAGTTAAACCTTGCTTTCATAAGGTCTTAATCCATGGCTCAAGGAAGTAATTATCAATTGCTACAGACCAATCATAAGGCATTAATGAAAATAAATAAAATGCAAAAAATAAATAATATGTTATAAAAAACTTTTATAAGTTATATTTGGCGGTAAATAGTGGATTATCGTGATTGGGTAATACTGAGGGCTTCTTGTGGTAATATACGATTCAAAACAAGATGTACTCGGAATATTTCATAATCTCAAAAGAAAGGCTTGGTAAAAACCAAACCTTTGTCCGTCTTATAGTTTTGCCCTTTTGTTCATTATGGAGGACTCCTCTGAAACTGCTGAAAGGACACCATCCGTCATTCGGTAGACTTTGTCACAATAGCTGACAAGCCGAATATCGTGCGTCACTACGATGGTTGTCGTTTGATTCTGCTTTGTGACCTTTTTCAGTAGCTCCATGACTTCATAGGCACGATCTGAGTCAAGGGAGGCTGTCGGCTCGTCAGCTAAAATAATCGAAGGGTTGCTGTACAGAGCCTTAGCGATGGCTACACGCTGGCGTTCCCCGCCGGATAAATCGGATGGATATTTCATGAGTAAGTCACTAATTCCCAACTCCTCGTACAGTTGATTCCGCTCCATTTTTGACATATTTCCCTTTTTCACTTTGTCTAATAGTTTCAATTGATTGGCCACGGAGAGGAATGGGACTAGGTTCGACGCCTGTAACACAAATCCGATTTCCTTGAGTCGGATTTGTGAACGTGCTTTTTCATTCAACGTGGTTAGGTTTTTGCCATTGATGACTACATCCCCTGAGGTTGGGGTTAATAACCCCCCGACAATCGTAAGAAAGGTACTTTTTCCAGACCCCGACGGGCCAATAATTGCAATCAACTCGCCTCGGTTGGCAAGAAAGTCTGTTTCCTTTAAGGCTTCCACTTTCTTATGGCCGCTTCCAAAACTCTTCATTACTTGATGTAACTCCAA
This sequence comes from Neobacillus sp. PVCKKU3, assembly GCF_058323225.1. Classification (NCBI taxonomy): domain Bacteria; kingdom Bacillati; phylum Bacillota; class Bacilli; order Caryophanales; family Bacillaceae; genus Neobacillus; species Neobacillus sp. PVCKKU3. The sequence goes on along the minus strand of NZ_JBLVQN010000039.1, from coordinate 10,055 downwards.
CACTGCCATGGTTTATCCTCCTATCGCTTTCAGTGGATCAATTCGAACAATTGTTAAGACTGAGAAAACGGCACCAGCAGTGGCAACAACCATTAGAATTAAGCCATAGAAGACCATCAAGGCCAGGTCAAATGAAACAGGAACCGCTGCCGGTAAAAAGGCTCCTGAAATGAGTGTGAAGGCAAACCCTGCCGCCGTTCCAATGAATGCTAAAATAAGGGTCTGGGCTATAACAGACCAAGATAAATAGGAGCTGGAAATACCTTGAGCTTTCATGACCCCGAACATACTAATCTTCTGCACGGTCAACACATATAAGAATATGGCTACAATGACGGAAGAAATAGCAAAGAGGAAGTAAATCATGAAATTTAAGGTGAGTTTTTGTTCAGTGTAACCCGGTAAATTTTGAATGAATGTTTCAATTTCAATGGAATCCAGTTCATCATTTTGGGTGAGATTTGAAATAGAAGCATCCTGAACAACAATTCCGTTAATTTGATCTTGTTTCTGATCGGCAGCTTCACCGAACTTGACATGATGGAAGGTTGCAAGATTCGCATATAGAACAGGTGCAGCATTAAATCGGGCATGGTCTGTAAATCCAACAATTGTTAACTTTTGATCACTGGAGGACAGGGATAAAGTATTACCTAATTTGAATCCCTTGTCTTTGAGTGAATCGTCAGCAATCACTTCATTTGCTTTTCCAAAAGCCCTGCCTTCCGTCACATTTGGCATTAGAAATTCATCTTTGTTAATACCAAAGAGAGAGATATTTTGCTTGTTGTCGCCGTTGCTTGCAATTACATTTAGCTGACCGATTACGGCCGTTTTTTTTGCTTTAATGTCGTTTAGCTGATCGATTGACATGAATGATTGGTACAAGCTTTTATCTGATTCATCGGTAAGGATAATTGCTGTCGCTTTCCATTTATCAACCGCCTCCCTATTCAGACTGGCGAGACCAGTTGCAAGTCCAGAGAGAAAAAAGACAAGATAAGAGACGAGCATTAAAATCCCTGTAATCAAAGTGAACCGAAGTTTATTTTTTTTAATTTCCTGCCAGGCTAAAAACACCCCGTCACTCCCTTTCTCATTGAAAGTATTAATTTCCAATTTTACTTAATTATTAACGGAGATAACCATTTTGTCAAATGTTTGTATAATAAAATATACAAAAGATTATACAGGTGTTCCGGAATTATAATAACTGAGGGAACTTTTTATCTCCCATCTTTGTATAATGTTTATGGGGTAACGTTGTACAAAGATGGAAGATTCGTTATACTAAGTATGGCTATGGGGGACGGACCAGGTATTAAGGGGATGAAATGGATGAATCAATCCGATGAAAAAGGATTATTTGCAATTCAGCAAGTTGCAGATATGACTGGATTATCAAAACAAGTGATTAGAAAATGGGAAGAGCGTTATGGGGTTATTCAACCGAAGCGATTGGAGAATGGTTATCGAATATATAGCCAGCAGGATGTCAAAACGCTTTTAAAAATCAAACTACTTTCGGAACAAGGCCACTCGATAAAACAAGCAGCCATGCTTGCAAAAGAGATTGCTGAAGATCGAGTACCGATAGAAAAGGAGAATTCCCCCCATTATGAGCAATGGAATGAGTATGTCCTTCAGCTGCTGGAAAAAGGCAGACACTGTGATGAAATAGAATTAAATTTTATCTTAAAGCAAGCGCTTCATCATGTAGGGCTAGAGCGTTTTCTAACCACGATTGTGGTACCTTTTTTAAAAGAGGTAGGAAGAAAGTGGGAGAGTCATGAGTGGGATGAATATCAGGAATCTGTATCGAGTCTGGCAGTACGAGATTTTTTGGTGCAAATTCGACGAAACTATCAATATCGGGAAAATGCTCCATTCGTCCTCGGCGCATGTCTGCCATCTGAACAACATGAAGTACCACTGCATCTGATCCTATTGCGTTTCATGATGAAGGGATGGAAAACTCAGTTAATCGGGGCTTCTCCTGCACCAGGTGCGATTGAATCATTGGTTTGCAAGTTAAAGCCAGATGTCGTTCTGTTGTCCGCTACAACCGCGATACCATTTGAAACAGATCCTCAACTTTTGCAGAGATTGGATCTATTTGCTGAAAAGCAAACCGACATTGCCTTTTACCTCGGCGGTCAAGGGGCAGTTACTTATCTCTCAGATTATAAACCACAGGCGATTCATGTGACAAATTCCATTGATGACATATTAAAATAAAACACTTTTTATTAGTTATAAATATTGACTATTTTAAACATACCTACGGGGATATTAACGGGGATGAATGCCTAGCAAAAAACAACTCCATCAATTCAGGAGTTGTTTTTGATTTGAAACGTTTTTTCTTTTCGCATATTGGGATGGAGTCAGCGACGTGTACTTTTTGAATACTTTACTAAAATAATTTAAGTCATTAAATCCGACCATAAAGGCAATATCGGTGATGGAACTATTGCCTCGTTGTAAATATAATTTTGCTTCATCCACCCGTTTGCGATTAATAAATTCAGTAATGTTCATTCCGGTCTCGCTTTTAAATTTCCGTGATAGGTGAGAAGGATTGACATGAAGTTGGTCCGCGATATGCTGAAGGGTCAATGGACTGCCTAAATTCAGCAAAATATAATCCACTGTGTTTTTCACCATTGGGCTGTAATGGCCGGTGGCAAAAGCAGCGACAAGATCGCAATATTCATTCACCATGACCACAAATAACTTTGTCAAATGGGAAAGCGTCGTCGTCCTTTCAATCAAAATTGCAAATCGTTCTGAAATGTTATCCAGATACACGGGATGGACGCCACTTCTTTCAGCAGCCACTCTACACATAGTATTGAAAACAAATCCGATATTCTTGGAGGACCGAATGGGACTTCCAGGTACTCTATCAGAAAACGCCACTAGGTCTGTCATCGGATTGATTAAGTGGGTAACTTCAGCCTTATTTCCTTTCGTAATAGCATCCATCAGTTTATTCTGCTGTTGGTATCTTTGTTCGATTATTTCCCTGCTCTCCTCGATATTTGTTTTTTGAATATCTGGTTTCAGGGCAGGTATAAGTGTATCTGAGGGAATCTGCTGCGAATGGGTAAAGTCTTGAACACCAAGATGAACCAAAAGTTCCCCGACATCTTTATATTCTGTATCATTTAAAATCGGCAAAGATTGATAAAATTGTTCCAATTGCCTTCGTTCACCAATAGGGAGATTGTTTTTTGAAATAATATCTTTGATCCGATCGATAACCGTAATACTCGAAATCAACGGACCGATTAAAATGCTTCCATAAAAAGATTGGCATCTCCAAATACCGGCAGCAATATACTCAAGACCAAACGGGCTAATATAGTGATAGTATCGATTGGATTCATTGCTATGCAGGATATCATGGATATGAGTAATCTCATTGTCAGGATGAACCAAAACAGATGGAATAGTATGGTTGATTAGTTGGAAAATCGACTTTCCATCTTGGTCATATAAACGGATATCTATTTTGGTAATCGAATGAAGTACGTAGCTAATTTTTATGAAATTTTGATAGTTCATAGTTCCCACAAAAAATCACCTTCCAAATTTAATGTACATTGAAATATAAGAAATAGCAAAATAATTACTAATATAGTAAAAATATTACGATTATCAATTGAAATGATTTATTATAATCAATTTAAAGCCCTTTCATAATTGGGGTTATCTAAAATGAATTTTAATTGTCTATTAGTAAATAATTTGGTATGAGGGAAATTTTCCTGTATATGAATGGAGGAGAAGGAACATGTTATATCCAATTTCTACGGATAGCCGCGTGGTCATGGATCTAAGCGGTATTTGGAAATTTATGATTGATGATGAAGTAAAAGAAGTAGATGTAAACCAACCGCTCCCAACAGGTGAGTCCATGGCAGTTCCGGCTTCTTTTAATGATCAAGCGGTATCACCAGAAATTCGCCAGCATAGTGGGTATGTATGGTATGAAAGAGAATTTACCGTTGCCAAAGCCTTGCGTGATGAACGATTAGTATTGCGATTTGGCTCTGCTACCCATGAAGCTTGGGTGTATGTGAATGGCAAACTCGCTGCCCAACATAAAGGCGGTTTTACTCCATTTGAAGCTGAGATTAATGAATTCTTAGTTCCAGGGGCGAACCGTTTAACTGTTCGTGTAAGCAATTTGTTGGATTATACCGCATTGCCAGTAGGAAATTATAGTGAAAAGACAGATGAAAATGGAAAGATCATCCGTAAAGTCGATGAAAACTTTGACTTCTTTAACTACGCAGGGCTGCATCGTCCTGTCAAAATTTATTCAACCCCAGTGAATTATATTGACGATATTGTGATTGTACCGAATGTGGATTTAGCTGCTAAGAAAGCAGATATACAAATTTCAATTAAAACTGGCGGAAATTTCGATGAAGTGCGGGTTACCATTCTTGATGAACAAGGCATTACTGTCGCCCAAGCTTCCGGAACCGATGTAAATGCGGTAATCGAGAACGTTCATTTATGGCAGCCGCTCAATGCTTATCTCTATAGAGCTAAAGTCGAGGGGCTTAACAATGGCGAAGTGGAAGATGTCTATGAAGAACAGTTTGGTGTCCGTAAGATAGATGTAAAAAGCGGCAAATTCTTAATCAATGGCGAACCATTCTATTTCAAAGGCTTTGGAAAGCATGAAGATACACATGTCCGCGGCCGTGGCCTTGACGAAGTCTATAATGTGCACGATATTAATTTGATGAAAGCCATGGGCGCCAACTCATTCCGGACATCACATTATCCATATTCCGAAGAAATGATGCGCCTTTGCGACCGTGAAGGAATTGTCGTGATTGACGAAACACCGGCAGTTGGATTAATGTTATCCTTCACTTTTGATGTATCGATTTTAGAAAAAGGCGAGTTTGAAGACGATACTTGGGAAAAGTTGAGGACTGCTGAGGCTCATCAACAGGTCATTCGCGAGCTGATCGACCGCGATAAAAATCATGCTTGTGTCGTCATGTGGTCTATTGCCAACGAGGCAGCCACTTATTCAAAAGGTTCTTACGAGTATTTTGAACCGTTATTTAATCTGGCTCGCGAATTAGACCCACAAAAGCGTCCGTGTACGTATGTTGGCATCATGATGGCAACGCCAAAGGCTGACAAATGTACAGAATTGGTTGATGTAATTGCCTTAAACCGCTACTATGGCTGGTATGTACAACATGGCGACTTGAAGACGGCTGAAGAAAAGACTCGCGAAGAGCTGCTAGAATGGCAAGAAAAATACCCAGATAAACCAATTATGTACACCGAATATGGTGCGGATACGGTAGCCGGGTTCCATAGTGCACTTGGCGAGCCATTCAGCGAGGAATACCAAGAAGATTATTACCGCATGAACAGCAAGGTATTTGATGAAATTCCTAACTTTGTCGGTGAACAATTATGGAACTTCGCCGATTTCCAAACAAAATTTGGCATTATGCGTGTCCAAGGTAACAAAAAAGGTATCTTTACCCGTGCCAGAGAACCAAAAATGGTGGTGCGCTATTTAAGTCAGCGCTGGAATGCGATTCCAAATTTAGGATACAAAAAGTAAGAGCGTTCGCCTTCATTTTTAGAGTAAAATCAAAGGCCCTATCCAAATTAAAACTGGATAGGGCCTTTGATTTAGTGGATTAATGTTTGGTCAAAAACCGCTGCTTGCTTATCGCATCTGAAGCAGTCGTTCAAGTTCCTCTTTCTCGCCAACCGACAGTATATTCTCTGCCAATGGAAACAGCATTTTTTCTTCTTTAGCAAAGTGTTGTGTTAAGATAGCAAGCGCTTGGACAGCATAAACTGTAATCGATTGCGCATCGTCTTCATTAATATCCAAGCCAGTCAGGGCGGCTTCAGTTAGAAAATCCTTTAGATGCTGCTCTGCCTTATCATGTTCATATTCCATCGTTTCGATTGTTCTGTCATTCTCCCCGAGGCGGCGGGTCATCATAGGGAACAATCCTTCCTCTTCACGTTTGGAATGTTCCATCAGATTATCATGGAAAGACAAAACCCGCCCGTACAATTTCGCAAATAGATGTACCACAGCAGAACCTGAATTGAATTCTATCTCTTCAGAAATCTCAGAGATAAGGTCCATATCTGCCCGAAGCGATACATGCTCGTCCTTTAATTGTTGCAGCGGGGCACTTAATACAACTTTCGAAGCCTCCATCGTCAAACCCCTCCTCATTCTTCCTTCACCATGCATCTGAGAATCTTATAAATCCATGATGGCTTCAAGTCACATCTCATTATCACTTCTTAAAGCATACGCTAAAAGTGCTGATAATCTTGTGATATTTATCATAAAAAACATAGGGGGAATTCGGTCTGAAGGAGTCTTTTGCCGAACAAATTTACTTATTATTTAATCAACTATTTTCGTTCTTTAGGCTATAGTGCTGCGTGCTTCTTTTATTGCCTTGTTGCATTTCAGCTTCCTTTTTTAGGCCTGTCAGCAAGGAGTAGCACATGGCGAGCATGATTATGGCAAATGGAAGTGCGGCTGCAATGGAAGCAGTTTGTAAAACCTCCAAACCGCCCGCGAGCAGCAGAACAGCAGCTAAAGCAGATTGGATGACACCCCATGTCATTTTTATTTTGTTAGAAGGATTAAACGTTCCACCTTCACTAAGCATCCCCAATACAAAGGTCGCGGTATCGGCAACAGTTATATAATAAATAGCTACTACCGCGAAACCTAAAATGCTTAACAAGGAACTTAATGGTAGGTGGTCGAAGAAAATAAATATGGACAAGGACACATTTTCGGCGATATGTTTTGCCAAATCATGGTTTCCAGAATGTTGAACAAGCTCAAGTGCTGAACCGCCAAAAACGGACATCCAGAGACAGGTTCCAAGTGTCGGAACAATTAAAACGCCAATAACAAATTCCCTTATCGTCCTCCCTCTGGACACCCGGGCGATAAACATGCCGACAAATGGCGCCCAGGCTATCCACCAAGCCCAGTAAAACAAGGTCCACGAAGCAATCCATTTCTCACCTTTTCCAAAAGGACTTAACCGTAAACTCATATGTATAAAGTCACTTAAATACAGGCCTGTTGTATTAAAAAAGACTTTAATAACGGTTAGGGCTGGACCGACAAACATAATCAGCACAAGGATTGCCACTGAAAAGATGATGGCTGCATTGGATAAGTATTTAATTCCTCTTTCCAGGCCTGTATTAATGGAAATAATAAAAAGGACTGTTGCGACCACAATGACAATCAACTGGATAAATAATGTATTAGGAATGCCAAATATGTCATGCATACCTGCAGTAACCTGCATCGCCCCAAGCCCCAAGGAGGTTGCAATCCCAAAGACTGTTGCAAAGATGGACAGGATATCAATCGTTTTGCCAATCGGGCCGTAAATCCTGTCGCCCAAAATTGGATGGAACGCTGAACTGATCGCTGCAGGGAGCCTTTTATTATATTGAAAAAAAGCAAGGGCTAACCCAATAACAGTGTAGATGGCCCATGGGTGCAGGCCCCAATGGAAAAATGTATATTTCATTGCGGTGTTGGCTGCGTCAATCGTATAACCTTTCCCGTACGGAGGAGCTGTGTAATGGGTTACTGGTTCAGCGACGCTCCAGTATACAATTCCGACCCCCATACCAGCACCGAACAGCATTGCCAGCCAAGAAGCGGTAGAGAAATCAGGCTTATCAGTTCTCCTTCCCAGCCGGATATTCCCATACTTTGAAAACAACAAGTAGATAGAAAAAAAGACAAAGAATAGAGTGGCACCAAGATAAACCCAACCCAGATAATCAATGGAGCCATTATAAACGGCGTTGGTAACTTTGGTAAGATTATCTGTAAAAAAAACTCCCCAGATAATAAAAATGAGGGTCAGCAATAAAGAGATAATAAATACACTATTTTCTTTAAACTTTTCCATGGAAACCTCCTGCAATTGATGAATACTTATTTAAATAGATTTAGCTCGGTCAGTTATTAAAAGGGTTGTATTGAAATTCCCACTTATCTGTATTCATCAACTCTTCATGCGGCACCTCTAACCCGCCGCCAAGATAAATGGTTTGTCCTTTAATCGCAATCACCATAGCCTCTATTAATACATCATTATCCTTCTTTTTATAAATGTCTCCCAACTGTGCTGATAGCTCCCCATATGGATGAACAATTTGCGGGATAGCGTCATCAAAGTCTTCATCAAGATTTGCAATGTCTTTATAATCGATAGGATGACTGTCGGGAGCACGGCCAGGTACCATCAATAAATATTCGTTATGTTTGATACCATCCAAATCGTTTGTAATGACCCCTTTGTTATCAACAGTTTCAACCACTTCAATTTCATTTAAAGAATAATGATCCAGGGTATCGGGGTCGGGATTATTAATTAAAATATAGTCTCCAGCCTGAGGTCTTTGATTGTTCCGGAGTGTGTATACTTTATGATCAAAAATAAAACTGTCATTTTCCTTCGGTATATATCTCTCCACACTCGCTGCATTGGTTATATGCTGTGTTAAATCTCTTAGCTTTATAAGATGAACGGAGAATTTATACATTGGTTTTACACCATATACCTTGTGTAGCTCGTTGTTATAGTACACAAATTGCCCTTTTCTTACTTGATACAGTTTCACAGCTAAATCTCCCTTCAATTATAGGTAGTATAGGGTTCAAAAACATTGGAATTCGGAAGCAGCGTTTTCTTCTTTAGGATGGCTTTTTTAGAAAAAACTATTATCTATGTAAAATAGAAAAGGCTGAAATATACAGATATAAACTGTATATTTCAGCCTTAAATCGAATGTTTCTTTAATATGTTTGATTGGAAGTAAGCGTCGTGCTCAACCGCCATATCTGTTCAACATTTTGAGGATCTATTGCGTACCTGGGATAAGTGCTTAAGCCGAATATGTTTTTCAATTGAGTAAAGCCCTTTTCGCTTATTGCTGGTTTAACAATTTCTCTCTTATGGTTGATAAGCTGCCCGGTCACATCCTTAAATTCATCTGATGTGCAAATGTGAAAATAGGTATCGGCCATGCCTGATGGTAGGGGATTCGTAAGATTTTGTACCCTTGCAAATACTTTCCAAACAGAATTCATTTTTTCAATCGTCTCTTTTGAAAGTTTTACACGATTAATTTGCAGGGCGTTAACTTTAATCCCTCTGTTTTTCAATTCTTCTGCCATTTTGAAGGTCAGCATTAATAGTGCCATTTTTGAATCACCATACATCTTATAAGTGCTATAAGGCCGGGTGTCCTTCAGTTCTCCACGCAAATTGTTAAACTCAATCTTCCTTTTCGGGTCGAAGAAATTTTTGATGTTTGTCGTACAAGCATGGAGGATTCTCGGGTCTGGTGATTTTTCAAGATGATCGGCCAATAAATGAGTCATTAAAAAGGGACCAAATGTATTCGTAGCGAAAGATAATTCGATATTGTCGGTACTAAGTTTATATTCTTTTACACCGTGATTTAAGTAGGCGGCGTTGTGGATGAGGATGTCCAACCGCGGGTATTTGGATTTAAAAACTGTGCAAAATGCGCGAATAGAATCAAAGGAAGAAACATCAAGCTCCATCAGATCGACATCGGTATTTTTGGTGGCTTCAATTATGTCTCTTTGTACGGCGGTACTAATCTTCATATTGCGGCAAGCCATAATTACATGATAGCCTTCTGATGCAAATTTATAGGCAGCCGCTTTTCCAATCCCGGAATTTGCACCTGTAATAATCACAATTTTGTCTTTCATAACGGGCCTCCTTCTTTTCACTCAAATTTAGTCCATCCATGTTCTAGATTCACAAAAAAAGAGCTTATATAAGTAATAATCAATATGAAAATATTACCATATGGTAATAGTAAAAGGTGTCGAATCCTAGATTGAAAGCAATTGTTTATTCTGTGAGAAAAAGTATTTTATTTTAAATGGTTAATAATGGGGAGTATAAAGGCATTGGTGCCGGCTAGAAAAATAAAAAAAGAGGTTGAAACGT